>CAZRZM010000316.1:0-1532 GCA_964604575.1 uncultured Acetatifactor sp. | reverse complement strand
ATGCTTTTCTTTCTCTTTACAAGAAATATATATGGAATGGTTTTGTACATAGCCAGTTTATTTCCCCATGTATTGCTTCTGGTTCCACTATATATTTTCTCGTTTATGGTAATACACGAAAAAAGACAGGTCAGACACAAGGGAGTATTTGTGGTGTTCCTTCTCCTTGTATTTGGCGCTGCCTGTTTTCTGGAAGTAAAATGCAACCTTCCCCTTATGGAAAAATGTTTATAACCGTTCCGCAATCTTATCGATAAGACGTTCTGTTTCATCCCAGCCAAGGCAGGGATCTGTGATGGACTTTCCATATTCATGTTCGTTGATTTTCTGATTGCCCGGCAAGAGATAACTCTCAACCATCACACCTTTGACCAGTTCGGCAATTGCCGGATTTACCTGTCGGCTGTGGAGTACTTCATCTACGATACGCGGCTGTTCATAATATTTCTTACCAGAGTTAGAATGGTTTGTATCGACAATACAAGCTGGATTTTTTAAATCCAGAAGAGAATATTTTTCATGCAGCCGTTCTAAATCTTCATAGTGGTAGTTCGGTATATTTTGCCCATGTTTGTTTACAGCTCCCCGAAGGATGGTATGGGCAAGTGGGTTACCGTCTGTTGTCACTTCATAACCGCGATACAAAAAGGTATGGGAAGATTGGGCGGCAATACAGGAATTCAGCATCACAGAAAAATCTCCGCTCGTTGGATTTTTCATGCCCACCGGAACATCCATGCCGCTGACGGTCATTCGATGCTGCTGATCCTCAACGGAGCGGGCACCCACCGCTACATAGGATAAAATATCGCTGATGTAGGGCCAGTTTTCCGGATATAGCATTTCATCCGCAGAAAATAATCCGGTTTCTGTAATCGCGCGCAGATGCATTTTTCTCATGGCGATAAGTCCCTCCATAAAATCGGGTTCCTTTTCGGGATCCGGCTGATGGACAATCCCTTTATATCCCTCCCCGGTAGTGCGTGGCTTATTTGTATAGATACGCGGGATGATAAGGATTTTGTCTTCGACCTTTTCCTGCATTTTAGCCAGACGGGTTATATATTCACAAACAGAATCCTCGTGGTCGGCTGAACAGGGACCGATAATTAGGAGAAAACGGTCTGATACACCGGTAATTACATCGCGGATTTGCGCGTCACGCTTCTTTTTTTGCTCTTTTGCATCCGGAGTCAGGGGGTATAATTCCTGCAATACTTCCGGAGAAATAATTTCCTTCTTGTAATGAATACTCATAATACTAAAGTCTCCTTTTCTTTGACATACCTTTCCTATTTTACTCCTTTTTTTTTTGAGTGTCAATTGTTCATAATTTCGTAACATTTCCGTTGTATAGTAAATAAGGCGATATTGCGTGCAGGGTGGACGCTGTATAATACATAAAGGAGGGTCAGGATTTGATCAAAGTAGAACATCTGGTAAAGCGTTATGGCAACCGCAATGTTGTCGATGATTTGAGCTTTACTGTTGAAGAAGGACAAATTGTTGGTTTTCTGGGGCCGAATGGAGCC
>CAZRZM010000315.1:0-1545 GCA_964604575.1 uncultured Acetatifactor sp. | reverse complement strand
TTTTGAACGGTTCAGATTTCTTTGCTACTTCGTTGCCGGGATGACTGCGGAGGTGCTGGGGTTTATCCTGCTGCTAGTGGTTGTCCTTTGCATGGCGGGCGTTTTGGGTTAATTTGGTACAAATTGTCTTCGATTCTATGATACGATTATTTCGGCGGAGATAGTGAAACGTACACGAAAGCGGTAAGCCTTAACCGTTTCTCCGCTATTCTGATATAAGGCGTTTTTACAAAAGGTGGTAAAAAGTATGGATAATGAATTAAGGATGATTGAAGATGAGCTGGTTCCTGTTTATGTGACTGATACGGGGGAAAAGGTAGTGAATGGCCGTGAACTCCATAAGGCTTTGCAAAGCAGACAGGATTTTTCAACATGGGTGAAAGCAAGGCTTAGAGAGTGTGATGCCGCAGAAAAGGCTGATTATGAGGTTTTCCATAATTCTGTGGAAAACTCAAATGGCGGCAGACCGTCAATTGACTATATTATCAAACTTGCAACAGCTAAAGAAATGGCAATGCTTGAGCGGAACGAAAAAGGAAAGCAAGTCCGGCGGTACTTTATCAGCGTTGAGGAAAAGTATAAGGAGGGCCAAATCCCAATAACCACAGGCGGACAGATACGCTTACTTGCGCAGGGCTACATGGAATTAGAACAAAAAGTTGACGAGCATAGCAATCGCATTGAAAATCTTGAAAACAACATGACTCTGGACTATGGGCAGCAGAAGGTTTTGGGTGATGCTGTAAATAAGACGGTTATTGACGTTCTTGGTGGAAAAGAATCATGCGCCTATAGGGAGATCAGCAAAAAGGTGTTCGCGGAATGCAATCGTGACCTAAAACACTTTTTCAATGTGAATGCCAGGAACAATGTTCCGAAGAAGAGATTTGAGGAAGCTATTGAGTATGCCAGGAACTGGAAACCCTGCACCAATACAATGATGAATATATGCGCCTGTAATTCTCAGCAGGTTTTGAACATGTGAAAGAGGGCGGCTTGACAGTCGCCTTTTTTCTTTAAATTTGGTACAAATTTTTTTGGCGTTGATGATATAATAATGGAAAAGATTGGAGGGTGTGAGAATGAAAGATGATTTGGAAAAAGCAAGAAAGTGGAGCCGCCAAGCGAAGTGCATTTCTTTGACGGCTCTGGCAATCAGCATATTAACTTTTTTATTTAAAGTAATATTGTTAATATGGCCATGATTATGGTAACAATGATAGCAGCAATAGCAATCATTTTGGAATTACGTGCTTCTTTTTTAGCGTCAGCGCTTTCTTTTTGCTGAAAAACTAACTGCTCTTCCAAAACTTTAAGCTGATTTTGCAGATTTTGAGATATTTTTTTTAATTCATCTAATTGCTGTTGCCGTTCTTCTTCCTCCTGTATCTTTTGGTAGATGTATGGAGGGACAATCGTTCCTTTTGCAATTTCAGGTATGGGGAAATTATTTAAGTTATCAAGGTTTCCCATAATGGATTCTCCCTTCTTCTGTACTCGGCGCGGCAACGCCTGTGTAATGATTATAAGGGATTGTGGTAAAAA
>CAZRZM010000314.1:0-1550 GCA_964604575.1 uncultured Acetatifactor sp. | reverse complement strand
TAAGATTCATGCCCGTTCTACCGGACCGTACTCTCTGGTAACGCAGCAGCCTCTGGGTGGTAAAGCCCAGTTTGGCGGACAGCGTTTCGGTGAGATGGAAGTTTGGGCATTAGAGGCATATGGTGCTTCCTATACCCTTCAGGAAATACTGACTGTAAAATCCGATGACGTAGTAGGTCGTGTGAAGACATACGAGGCGATTATCAAGGGTGACAATATCCCTGAGCCGGGTATCCCTGAGTCCTTCAAGGTGCTCCTGAAAGAGCTGCAGGCACTCGGTCTTGATGTCAGGGTTCTTCGTGAAGACCAGACAGAAGTTGAGATTATGGAAACCATTGATTACGGTGATACCGATTACCGTTATGAGATGGAGGGTGACCGCAAATATGACGATTACGACAATAACTCTCTGGGTGAAATGGGTTATCAGGCACAGGAGTTTGACGCAGAAAGCGGCGAACTGGTAAGTGCAGACGATGACAGTTTCGAGGAAGATGTCTTTGATGAGACTTATGATGAGGGTGAAGAATTTTAACAAAAATTGGAAAGGGAGTGCCATAAATGTCAGAAACAAAAACCGAAACCTATCAGCCCATGACATTTGACGCCATTAAAATAGGATTAGCATCACCGGATAAGATTCGTGAGTGGTCCCATGGCGAGGTGTTGAAGCCGGAGACAATCAATTACAGAACCCTGAAACCGGAACGTGAGGGTCTGTTCTGTGAGAAAATTTTTGGACCGAGCAAGGACTGGGAATGTCATTGTGGTAAGTATAAAAAGATTAGATATAAAGGTGTTGTCTGCGACCGTTGTGGTGTAGAAGTTACCAAGGCGAGTGTCCGCAGAGAGCGTATGGGTCATATTGAGCTTGCAGCTCCGGTATCCCATATTTGGTATTTCAAGGGTATCCCCAGCCGTATGGGTCTGATTCTTGATTTGTCTCCCCGTGTGCTGGAGAAGGTTCTCTATTTTGCATCCTATATTGTTCTGGATGCGGGAGAATCCAATCTGGAATACAAGCAGGTGTTATCTGAGAAGGAATATCAGGATGCCAGAGAGACATGGGGCAGCAAATTCCGTGTAGGCATGGGTGCCGAGGCAATCAAAGAGCTGCTTCAGGCAATTGATTTGGAAGCAGAGGCAGTAGAACTCAAGACCGGACTTAAGGAATCTTCCGGTCAGAAGCGTGCCCGTATTATCAAGAGACTGGAAGTTGTGGAAGCTTTCCGTGGTTCAGGTAACAAACCGGAATGGATGATAATGGATGTTGTTCCGGTGATTCCTCCTGACCTTCGTCCTATGGTTCAGTTGGATGGCGGACGTTTTGCAACCTCTGATTTGAATGATTTGTATAGAAGAATTATCAATCGTAATAACCGTCTCAAGAAGCTTCTTGAACTGGGTGCACCTGATATCATTGTCCGCAATGAGAAGAGAATGTTACAGGAGGCAGTGGATGCCCTGATTGATAACGGAAGACGTGGACGCCCTGTAACAGGTCCCGGCAACAGAGCACTGAAATCTCTGTCCGATATGTTAAAGGGTAA
>CAZRZM010000313.1:0-1598 GCA_964604575.1 uncultured Acetatifactor sp. | reverse complement strand
TTCGCCAACTGTCCGTGCAAGCACGGCCGCTTGGCTCATTGCTCGCGGGAATAAATGTTCTATTGTAATAGTCGCCTCTTTCCCATCAAATGTGGGATGGAACCATGGCAAATATTTTTTAACAGAATCCCCTCTGTCCAGCTTCCCATCCTGTTCCAAAAGCAAAACTCCCAGTGCGGTAAATGCTTTTGTAGTAGAGCCCAATTCACATCTGATTTCACTTGTCATCTCCACTCTTTGATTTTTATCTGCATATCCTACATTAATATCATATTCGTGCTCATTATCCAATACAACTACCGACATTCCCGGTACATTTCCAATCTCACATACTCTTCTGACATAGCCATCCACATTCTCAATAGTGTACCCTTTTCCATCATAATGCGAAACCAAATAATGAATAAGGAATATACATACAATACCAATAATGGCAATCCGAGTAATTTTATATTTCACAATGTAACCCTCCAGTAATTAATACTTTCGCAGCCTTTGAACAATTTTAATTTGCTTCTGTAATTAAAATCATTATATTTTTCAGATACTGGTACGCTCTACGGTCTACATCTTCCGCAAGGCTCGTACCCCCAGCTAATTATTTCCTCCCTGGTTCCAAGTACCTCCTTTTTATTATGCTCCTGCATTTCTGATACACTGCTGCATGTGGGGCTGTGAAACTTCTGTGTATTTGTATTCAGAACGTAATCACTTTTTTCCGTAATGTCCTCCTGGAAAGCAGTTACCTGGGCAGAAACCAGCCTGTTATCCCCCGTAGCATAGTCAATGATAACTCCCGGCTGGACGTTGTAGGCATACACATGAAAACAGATTCCTTCCCCTGCATCCTCCACAGAAAATGCTTCCATCTCCACTCCCGATGCCACCAGATTATTCTCCTCAAAAATAGGCGTTACCCGGTATAACACATGGTTATCGGTTTTATCCACATACTCCCTCACCATATTTTCAAAAGGCAGCATACCCTCTGTATTCATGTATCTTGTTCCCGTAATCAGATTTTGCTCATTATCATTTTCCCCCGCCAACTGATAACCTATCAAATGGCATCTGTTGTACAGCGATTCCTGGTCCACAAAATCATATCTCGCCGACTGCCAGCCCGTAGGCTTGATATGGCTGATTTCCCCGCGATTCCCGGTAGGCATAAGTTCTGTGCAGATATTGGCATATGCAGTGTGGCATCTCCCCAGTTCATCCAACTCAGAATAGGTCTCAAAAGGAGTCCTGTCTCCTTTTTCCTCTTCTGAAAAATCAGGCATATTGTCATTCAATACAATATAGGCTTCCCCTGAATATGCCGGAACAGTAAATGAAGAGGCTTCTGTTACACTCCGGTCATACGCCGCGCCAGTTTGTATATTCCCTGCGCTGCATCCTGTCAGATAAAAGCACAAATATATACATAAAAATCCAAGTATTGCTCTTTTCTTCGTTTTCATAATCTAATCCTCTGCTGCCCCTATTGTAACATGTTTCTGCTATCATGTCGCCCATTATCATAATGAATTATAAAATTCAAATGGTGTTAGTCAAAAAATGGGTTGGTAAATATAGCATCATCTATACCGCCAGCA
>CAZRZM010000312.1:0-1618 GCA_964604575.1 uncultured Acetatifactor sp. | reverse complement strand
ATGATACCTTATATGCGTTAGTAGACGGTATTCTTCGTTTCGAGAGAAAAGGAAGAGATAAGAAACAGGCTTCCGTATATCCTGTGGAGAAGTAATACGAATTAAGTGGGCTTCAAACATATCTTGTTTGAAGCCTTTTTATCTATTAATCCCATACCGGGAAGTTGGAAAGGAGAACCTCAATGTTTGCTGATAGGGCCAGAATATATGTTAGAAGCGGTAAAGGTGGCGACGGTCATGTATCTTTCCGGCGTGAAAAATATGTTCCTAATGGTGGTCCCGACGGTGGAGACGGCGGACACGGTGGCGATGTTATCTTCGTTGTTGATGAAGGGTTAAATACTTTAATAGATTTCAGACATACCAGAAAATACAAGGCACAGGATGGCGAAGTGGGCGGTAAAAAAAATTGCCGCGGCAAAGACGGTGATGATATCCTTATTAAAGTGCCTGCAGGTACTGTCATCAAGGAAGCTGAAAGCGGTCAGGTGATTGCTGATATGTCAGGGGAAAATACGAGAATCGTTTTATTAAAAGGAGGGCGTGGTGGCAACGGCAACCAACATTATGCCACCAGTTCGATGCAGGCGCCTAAATATGCACAGCCAGGGCAGCCCGCCCAGGAACTGGAGCTTCTGCTGGAATTAAAAGTGATTGCAGATGTGGGGCTGGTAGGATTTCCCAATGTAGGCAAATCCACCTTTCTGGCAAGAGTTACCAACGCCAGACCTAAAATTGCCAATTATCATTTTACCACATTAAATCCCAATCTGGGTGTTGTTGACCTGGACGGAACAAATGGATTCGTGATTGCGGATATTCCGGGATTGATTGAAGGTGCATCGGAAGGAGTCGGACTGGGACATGAATTTCTGCGCCATATAGAACGAACCAAGGTGATTATCCATATTGTTGACGCGGCGGGGATAGAAGGACGTGACCCTATAGCGGATATC
Organism: uncultured Acetatifactor sp.; assembly: GCA_964604575.1. GTDB lineage: Bacteria > Bacillota > Clostridia > Lachnospirales > Lachnospiraceae > Acetatifactor. Next base: position 662 of record CAZRZM010000312.1, on the reverse strand, counting down.
TATGCAATTAATAAAGAGCTGGAGGCATATAATCCGGAGATTGCAAAACGTCCACAGGTCATCGCTGCCAACAAGATTGATGCTATTTATGAAGGTGCATCGGAAACGATTGATGCCATTAAAGCGGAATTTGAGCCAAAAGGCATCAAAGTATATCCCATATCTGCTGTCAGTGGACAAGGGGTAAAAGAACTTCTGTACGATGTCAGTGGAATGCTGGAGGAAATCGGTGATGAGACCACTGTGTTTGAACAGGAGTATTTTCTGGAACAGAACAAAGGATACTCAGAGGAACCATATACGGTTGTCTATGACGAAAATAATGATGAATATGTGGTAGAAGGTCCCCGCATTGAAAAAATGCTAGGATATACAAATCTGGAGAGTGAAAAAGGATTTACCTTCTTCCAGAAATTCTTAAAAGATACCGGTATTCTGGATGAGTTGGAAGCACTTGGTATTGAAGAGGGCGATACCGTCAGAATGTATGGTTTATCTTTTGATTACTACAAATAAATGGAAAGGATTGGTATGTTTATGACAAGTAAACAGCGAGCATATTTAAAGAGTCTTGCAAACACCCTGAATCCTGTTTTTCAGATAGGGAAATTCAGTCTGACACCAGAATTTACAGAAGCAGTGAATGAATGTTTTAACAATAA
>CAZRZM010000311.1:0-1628 GCA_964604575.1 uncultured Acetatifactor sp. | reverse complement strand
CAATAGGAGCTACCGATAGACGGTTAACCCAACATATGCTAAACAAAAATAGCCGCTTAGTTTGTCAGACTGATCTGACCCCAAAAAGTTAGACAAAAATTTATGGTTATGCAACTGATAAGGATTGGAGCCTGTATTGCACAGGACTCAGTCCTTTTAGTTTTGCCTTAATCCGTTTGTTATTATAATAATCAATATATCTCTCTAGTTCAACTCGAAATTCCTCCATAGAATCAAATTCCCGCAAATATAAAAGCTCCGATTTTAACAAACCAAAGAAGTTTTCCATGATGGCATTATCAAGACAATTCCCTTTTCTTGACATGCTCTGCCGGATCCCCTTATCTTTTAAGCGTTTCTGGTAGGTCTTATGCTGGTACTGCCATCCCTGATCTGAATGGAAAATAAGGTTTGTATTATCAGGAATTTTTGCAAAAGCATTATCAAGCATTCTCAAAACCTGCCCCAGGACTGGTCTGTCGCTTATTTCATAGCTGATGATTTCCCCGTTATACATATCTAAAATCGGTGATAAATACAGTTTCGTTCCAAACAGGGCAAACTCTGTGATATCTGTCGTCCACTTCTGGTTCGGTTCTGTAGTGTTGAAATCCCTTTTCAGTATATTGGGCGCAATCTTTCCCACTTCTCCCTTGTAGGAACGATATCTCTTAATCCTTACCATGCATTTCAGATGCAGGGTTTTCATCAGTCTCTGAACGGTTTTATGATTAACCTGATATCCACGATTATGCAGTTCCATTGTGATACGACGATATCCATACCGCCCTTGGTTTTCATGGTAAATAGCTGTAATGTTTTCCTTAATAGCGGCGTATTTATCTGGCTTCTGCAACTGTTTTACATGGTAATAATAGGTGCTCCGCGGCATTTCTGCCAGTTCCAGCAATGCTGTCAGTTTATATTTCTGCCTTAATTCCGTAATGACAGCTACTTTGTCGGTTTCTCTGATTTTTCCCGCTTTTGAATTAAGGCATTTAATTTTTTTAGGTATTCATTCTCCATGCGAAGACGCTGTACTTCGGAAAGCAGGTCTTCGTTTGTTTCTATGTTTGTTTTTGGTTTTCGTGGGCGTTTTGTTCCCATTTTTGATGTCCTGCCTCTCTGTTCTTTAAACAGGGCATCCTTTCCTTGCTCATAGTAGATGCGTTCCCATTGGGAAACAGTCCTGAAGGAAGGAATGTTGAAATGGGCTGCCGTCTTACGGATGGATGCGCCTGTATTATGCATATATTCTACAACAGAGACTTTAAATTCGCCAGTATAAGTTCCGTGTGTAGTGCTTAATCCGGCTGCGCCATGCTCCTGATAGGCATCCCTCCACTTTTGAATATCACCATAGCTGACATGATATTCCTGTGCCAGTTTTTTGATTCCAATATCTCCTTTGAGATATTGTTCCACAATTTCCAGCTTGAGTTCTGTGGAATATATTTTTTTTCCAGACATAGAAATAACCCCTTTCATTAGACTTTCATTTTTGTCTAATAAAAGGGGTTCACTTCAGACAGGGCGGCTATTTTTGTGATTTATTGCTTCCGATGGCATATCCAAGTCCGAAAGAGGTCAGGCATAAGCTGATAACTGCAATCAGACCTTCAATAGTC
>CAZRZM010000310.1:0-1636 GCA_964604575.1 uncultured Acetatifactor sp. | reverse complement strand
TACGATCAAATCTATATTTTCTTCAATGGGTTTTGTTCCGTCAATCCTTATGATAGGACAATTTAAAGACTGTATCCATTTTTCAACGGTATCCTCAGCTCTGGATTTGACTAAATCAAAAAATCGTTCTTCCTGTTCATATAAATCCCCGCCCAATAACATTCTATTGCCAAATTTCTGAAAAGAACGATTTTTAACTCGCTCTAGCCGAATATCTTTGGGAACATTAATCAATACAGCATATTGAAAAAAAGGATAAATAGTTTCTCCATAATCACCCTTTACAGACGCAAAAACAAAATTTTCATGTTTTTCAATCTTATTGAATAGAAGTTTTTCAACCTCTTCACGAGTACGTGGCGCTGCATAAATATTGGTGGGGTTTATTTTAGGAAAATACAAATCCTCATTATCTATAAAATAAAAAATGCAGCTTCTCTGCAAGAGCCTTTCCCAGTGTACTCTTTCCAGTGCCGTTTAAACCACATATAATAATTCCTGTTCCCATAAGTTGCTCCTATAAATTCCGGTTTTGCGAATGCCATGCAAACCTGGAATTCTTCTATTAATGAATCTAATTCTCTGCAAGTTCCATTATTTCGCTTTTATGCTCCAAAATCAAATCGTACATCCATTTATAGAGAAATGCTTCATTACCACTTATCCATTTGTCTATTTTATCAGATTCATCAATCCACTCCTCCGGATAGGCAAAGTTCTTCTGATATTTTGCATTTGCATAATCGTGTATACCATACGCATAAATGGATGCCATTTCTTCCTCATTTTTTGAATTAAGATGAGATAACACTCTTTCAAATTTCCCCTTTTGGAACGCTCCGCTCTCGTAATACTGCCATACACCGCAACGGAGGCTCATCCCCTGCCAGTTATTAATTTCCATATACATAAAAGGAATTTCCGGTATATCTGCAAACGGTATGTCCTTGAACCTGTCATAAAAAAACATAAAAAAATCCCCTTCACACTCCCAAAACCTCTCATGTCCCGATAATTCCAGAGAATCTACTAATTTATTTAATTCATCATAGGTCATACTATTTTCCCCTTGCTTAGCTTTTTGACTTGGCGAGTTCCTTACAAACTGGAATTTACTTGCTTTTCTTCTCTTTATCACGTCTTATCAATCCAATGATTAATTCAATAATTCCCGCACATAGCCATATAATACCCACCACATTATTTTCTGCAAAGAACCATAATGGTGATGCAAGAATCCATATAATTGCCAGAATTAAATTTCCTGAACTGCTCATAATTATTCCTCCTGTGTTCAAGAAGTATCCTTCGCTCCGCTCGGATTTTACGAACTGGCAATCAAATTACAAAATGCTTTTATTTCATCGACTCTATCAGCAACTGCTTCTTTGTATTCTATAGAACAGAACCCAATATTACCACTTGCCTTTATTTCCAAATGTCCGTAAAAATGTTCTATACTTCTGATTATCTTTTCACATTCCGGCATACTTGGACCGGTTCTTAAAGCAATAGTGTATCCTCTCTTACCACTTGAAATAACTGCGTGTGGTTCGTGTGTGTTACACCAAGGCGTACATCTATCTATAAATGCCTTAAATTGTCCGGGGATATCCGCCCAATATGATGGTGAAAC
>CAZRZM010000309.1:0-1641 GCA_964604575.1 uncultured Acetatifactor sp. | reverse complement strand
ACTTCCCCTGCCTAAACTTAAAATGTGGATATTCTGTTCAATTTCCTATTCCATTCCATCACCACCTGTTGTATAATAACCTTGTTATTCGAGATATATCGTTGTGTATCTCGTGATGTAGGATACATCTTCTTCCGTTACTGGGTATCGTCGGAAACTTTCCAGTAGCCTTGAAGATGTATTTTTTATGCTTTGATTTATCTCTTTTATAAGTGGGCTCCATGCCAGATAAAGCTGCATCACCATATCTGCTATCTGAGTGAGCAGATAATGGTTTTTCATTGCATTGCTGTTCCTGCTGTTTAGATGCTCTATGTCATAAATCCCGTTTTTTTGGTTATTAAACCCTTCATTCTCGATTTTCCATCGTCCGCGCCCTGCTTCTATCATCTCTTCCAGGTTCCACTCTGTCAGTTCTATATTTGTGATCCACTGGTATTCATGAATCTCCGTCCCTCCATCTTCCTTTTTTGTTTCATACCAATAACGGTACATGTCTGCTGGTTCTTTCTTCCCTGCCACCTCTTCCACATGGTTGATATATTCTCCGGTCCCATGCTCCTTTCCTATCCCCACGACGCTCTTCGCCCCACCGCCTTCCTGTATCCATCCGTAAGTATCCGCCAGTATTTTCTGACGGGTATCTTTCTGAGTCAGGATATATTTCCATTCCCTCCCATTACATATTTTCATGATTGGTTCCGCCGCATACAGAGCATCCCCCTGCAGGCAGATGGGCAGTCTCGGGTATTCTTTCCCCAGCCGCTTCAACAGCCGTTTTGCCGCGTTGATCTCACAGTCATTCTTTTCCACATCTTCCCTCTCGTTCTCTATAAATTCCGTATCCAGGCTTATGATGATGTTTGGCGCCAGCACCAGCTTCGCCTCCAATACCTTATGATAATAACGTTTTATCTTTTTCTCTTTCCCGTTCTCTTCGTGGGTAATGGTTGTGACAAGGCAGTTTTCGCAATGCTTTTCCTTAAAATAGAACAGCCCTGTCCCGTCAATAATAACCCTCCAATATTTCCCCATTAACTTTGACCGGTTAAAGCTTTTCATCCTGATCAGGCTCTTTACCATCTGTTTTCTTACGTCTGCCAGACATCCCGGGGACAATCTCTCCAAATAATAATTCAGGGTATCACTGTGCGGCATTTCTTCCAGTCTTTCATCACCGGATAAAATCCGCAGGGTATCAATACAGTTTTCCTCATTGAACTGTTCTTCCATGGAACGCATTGTTTTTACTGCGCAGATATTCTTCAATATTCCCATGAATACCAGATCAGATTGTGTATAAGTTATATAAGATGGATTTCTGGGATCTGTCATTTCATCTACCCACTGTGGCAGCTTCTTAAAAAAATGATGCACAATCCTTGCCATCTCTACAATGCCGCCGTCTTTTTTCTTGACTTTACGCTTTTTTGCCTTTGTGATCCAGTCCTTTTTCTTCTTCATTTTCTTTTTCAACAGTTTTTCCTCCTGTGCGTAAAATTTCTTTCTGTTATTTTACAATAACAGGAGGACATATGGCAAAATATAGTGTTTTTATTGCGAAAAGTTTTTATTCTTCAAAGCTGGTTCGCTATACAGGAAGCCTGCATAAGTTCTGCTCATACTTATATGACCAGACCA
>CAZRZM010000308.1:0-1648 GCA_964604575.1 uncultured Acetatifactor sp. | reverse complement strand
ATGTTACTTGTAAGAATGCAATAGAGAATCCTCCAATCGGAAAAGAAGCTTATAATAACGAGTTAACAAAGCAATCCGAAATAGTTGTAAAGCGATTGAAATATATTAAACCAGGAGAAAATGCGTTTACTGCGGATTTGCCAGAAGAATTGCAGCTTAAAGTGAAAGGGGCAAAGATAAGTCAGATTTATAAGAGGTTAGATCCAGATAAACCTGCATATACAGTAACTGGTTCTGGTGGTGGTGGAACGCATATGTATCATTATTCGGAGCCAAGAGCATTGACTAATAGAGAGAGGGCAAGATTACAGACATTTCCTGATAATTATATTTTTGAGGGATCTAAAGAGTCTGTTAGAAAACAAATCGGTATGGCGGTACCTGCAAAAGGAGCTAAAATTATCTTTGAAGCTATTTTAAGAACATTTGCGGGAATTGACTACGAAAGTGTAGAACCAAGTATAAAGGAGTAAGGTATGTATACTGATAATTTTGAAGAAGAAATATTGTTTATACCAGCGAGAAAAGATGGCGAAGCATGTAATCATTTGAAAATTGTCACAGCATTTACTGATGTTGAGAGAATATCAAGTCATTTGATAAAACTATTTGATGGCAGGAATAAAGAATATGTGTCTGGAATAAAAGTGGACATTATACTTGGAATGACAAAGGGCACGGGTCTGACACAAAAGAAACATGACAAGATATGCTCATTGATAAAAAGATTGAATAGTGTATCTGGAATGCCTCAGATATCATGCAATTATATTGTGGAAGGTAAACAGGTACATTCTAAGGTGTATGTATGGTGCAGGGGGCGAAAGGCAGTAGAAGCTTTTAATGGTTCAGCTAATTACACTATGAATGCATTCTTTGTAAGAAGAGAATGTATGGATGCATGTAATCCTAAAGAGGCAAACCATTACTTTAACAGTCTATTGCCTGATACGATAAATTGTTTTGATGGGCAGATAAAAGATAAGGTTTCATTTTCCATCAGGAAAAATGTGGAAGATGATGTTGCGGATACTAATTTAGAGAATTTATCTTGGGAGAATTATTAGACTATTGAGCCAGTAGATACGTTAGAAGTTTCTTTACTGAAAGCGGATGGCAACGATACAGGATATGGTTCTGGTGTAAATTGGGGAATACGTAAAAATGGCTATAAGAGAAATAGAAACCAGGCGTATATTCCATATAATGTGGCAGATCATAAAGATGGATTTTTCCCAGATGTAAATGCTGATGGAACGTATCCAGTGTTTAAGGTTGTAACAAAGGAATATGATGCTTTTTATATGAGACAGGCACAAGCAAAGGGAAAGGCATTAGAAACTCCAGAAAGTAATGCGATAATAGGAGAATGGATAAGGCATAAACTTGGAGTGCCGGATGGTACATATATTACGAAACAAATGTTAGATCAATATGGAAAAACAAAGGTTTTGTTTAAAAAGTATGAAGATGGCATATATACTTTGGAGTACTAATTCTGGCATTAAGGAGAGAACAATATGGAGCAGAAGATCAATATCGATAATTTAGACGATTTGCAAAAACAGGCGTTAGTCTGCATGTATTATGCTATGCTTCCTAAAACAGACGCAAGATATAAGCAGAGAATGCATGATTGGGAAGTGTT
>CAZRZM010000307.1:0-1657 GCA_964604575.1 uncultured Acetatifactor sp. | reverse complement strand
TCAGACTGTAGACAAAGTCCCGCACTCTTGTGCGGGATTTTTCTGTGCCAGGTGTCAGAAAGTTCAGTATTCATGCGGACTTTTCGGTACTTTTTTGGTATAATGGAAGTATCAAGTTAAGGCAGGTGCATCTACTTATGATGACTCAGAACGCAGATAAGAAAAGAGAACAGTTTCAAATGTTTTGTATGGATGACATGGTTCCTCAAGACCATTTGCTCCGAATTATTGATAAAGCGATTGATTGGAACTTTATTTACGCTCTTGTTGAGGATAAATATTGTTCTGACAATGGTCGTCCAAGCATGGATCCGGTTATGCTGATTAAGATTCCTTTTATCCAGTATCTCTATGGAATCAAAAGCATGCGGCAGACCTGCAAAGAAATCGAAGTGAATGTTGCCTACCGGTGGTTTCTTGGCCTGGATATGATGGATAAGGTGCCGCATTTTTCTACGTTTGGAAAAAACTATACCAGACGTTTTAAGGATACAGATCTTTTTGAACAGATATTTTCCCATATCCTGACGGAGTGTTATAAATTTAAACTTGTTGACCCTGCAGAGGTTTTTGTAGATGCCACTCATGTAAAGGCAAGGGCCAATAACAAGAAGATGCAGAAACGCATTGCCCATGAAGAGGCCCTGTTCTATGAGGAACTGTTAAAAAAGGAAATCAACGAAGACAGGGAAGCCCATGGGAAGAAACCCTTGAAGGAAAAGAATGACAAAGACGATGATGATAACGACAGCACACCGTCAGCAGGAGGTGACCCCAGAGAATTCACAGATGACATCCCCAAAGATACGAAAACAGTAAAGTGCAGCACTACCGATCCTGAAAGCGGATGGTTCCGCAAAGGGGAACACAAGAATGTATTTGCCTACGCAATAGAGACTGCCTGCGATAAGAATGGTTGGATTCTTGGATATACAATCAACCCGGGGAATCAGCATGACAGCAGAACGTTTAAGGGGCTGTATGATAAGATTAAGGAAATCGGTATGGAAACACTGGTTGCCGATGCAGGATATAAAACCCCGGCGATTGCAAAGCTTTTGATAGATGATGGGATAAAACCTCTCTTGCCGTATAAAAGACCAATGACCAAGGATGGATTCTTCAAGAAATATGAGTATGTGTATGATGAATATTACGATTGTTATATCTGTCCGGGCAATCAGGTGCTGACATATCGTACAACAAACAGGGACGGATACAGGGAATATAAAAGCTGTGGAGCAGTCTGTGCACAATGTCCGTATCTTTCACAGTGTACTGAGAGCAGGGAACATGTAAAAACAGTAACCCGCCATATATGGGAGCCATACATGGAAATCTGCGAAGATATCCGTCATACATTAGGAATGAAAGATTTATACGCGAAGAGAAAAGAAACCATAGAAAGACTCTTTGGAACAGCAAAGGAGAATCATGGTTTTCGATATACACAGATGTACGGAAAAGCCCGGATGGAAATGAAAGTCGGGCTTACATTTGCGTGTATGAATTTGAAAAAGTTAGCAAAGTTCAAGGCAAAATGGGGATTGCGGGAGAAAAGAAAACAGCACATAACTTCAATTTTGGATGCAATTCGTTTGATAAAAGAAAAATGGCTCCGGGATTTACATCCCGGAGCCGCTTTGTCTACAGTCTG
>CAZRZM010000306.1:0-1665 GCA_964604575.1 uncultured Acetatifactor sp. | reverse complement strand
CTCATTTTTCGCTTATGGACAGAGGGGTGAGAAAAACTCCTCGGAAAGGAGCCAAGTGCAATGGGAATTAAACACAAGGTATGTATCAACATTGTAAACCCCGGCGGCACACCTTCTCCGGTAGTCCGAAGCGGTACGGTGCAGATTCGCAAGAAACTGCTCGACTTCCTCTTTGGTCAGCAGGTCAACGTTCTGGTTCTCTCTCCAGGTGATTCGGTGCAGACCGTCGAGATTCACGAACTGAAAGGAGGCGAGAACCATGACAAACGCTAACAAATTTAATCTGCTCCTCGATGTGGTGAAGCTGATGCACTCATTGGCAGACGGACTGAAAGCTGTGGCTTATGCATTTGCCGACAGCCAGGAAATCTTCGTAGAAGCCAAGGAAGTGTCGAAGCCTGTCGAAACAGGACAACCCACAAAGCAGATAGCAGAAAAGGTGCCTACTTTGGCAGATGTCCGTGCTGTGCTTGCGGTTAAGACGCAGAACGGTAAGTAGATATGTTCCTACAAACGGCTAAAGCACGGAAAAGGCTGTGGATATGTTCCCTTGCTCGTAAAATCGGCAAAGACATTCAGCCTATCCAGTCAAGCCACGTGGAGACTGTGGTAATGCTTTCCCACAAAAAAATGATAGCGTAATCAACGTAAAAATGGAGTAGTTTGGCGAAAGCAAAGGCAAAGGTGAATCAATGTATTTTAATTAAAGAGCAATATTGGTTGGAAATATGCTTTCAATAATTCATTAGAATAAATTTACGGATTTCGGCTAAAATAAGATAGGGTCGTATAATTGACTTGATTTTAAAGTCAAAATAGTCTAAAATAAGATTGAATCGTATGTTAGCCGGAAGGAAGAGAGATATGGAATATATTCATAGAGATTTGGAAGACAAAATAAAGGAACTTGCAGATGATTATTCATGTATTTTGATAATAGGTCCCAGGCAAGTTGGAAAAACGACAATTTTTAAAGAGCTAATGAATGAGGATAGGACAGTTGTGAGTCTTGATGACTTTGAAGAGAGAAAACTTGCACAAACCGACCCGGCTATGTTTTTGCAGTTGCATGATCTTCCAATTTTAATAGATGAAGTTCAGTATGCACCGCAATTGTTTCCGTATATTAAGATGGCAATTGATAATGGAGCCCCGGCATCTTCGTTCTGGCTGACAGGTTCACAGGCATTCAGAATGATGGAACTTGCACAAGAGTCACTTGCGGGTAGAACGGCGATTATTCATATGCCTTCACTGTCACAACATGAGCTGTATGGAGAAGGTAAAAATAGTAGGTTTACGTTAGACCTGGAATCATTAAAGCAAAGGAAGAAGAATGGAAAGAAGGCCAGCCTTTCAGAATTGTATAAAAGGATTTGGGAAGGTTCTATGCCCGGACACAGAAGTGGTCGATACAAGGACCGGAATGTATTTTATTCCAGTTATATCCAGACATATATAGACAGAGATGTGAGTGAGTTGATAACAAATGTTGATAAACTTATGTTTATGGACTTTATAAGGGCTGTGGCATGCAGATGCGCCCAGATGCTTAATATACATGACATTGCTCAGGATATTGGTGTTTCGGATGATACAGCCAAAAGATGGCTTCAGGTCCTTGAAAAATCAGATATCATTTTTTATTTAAGACCATATTCCAAT
>CAZRZM010000305.1:0-1667 GCA_964604575.1 uncultured Acetatifactor sp. | reverse complement strand
GGCTGAACTGATATGTAATGACTTTTGTCAATAGGCAAATTAAGACACCACAAACTTTTTTTATTTTATTTTGGGGAAGACACCCGGAAAGAGCCTCGGAGTATCAGTTCCCGGCATTGGCCACTCTGATATACGTGGATTGGTTACCTACAGGTCAATGGTCCGCCGTGAGCCCTGCCGTCTGTTAGCGTGGATCACAGTTCCCTGTGCCGACATTGTTCAGTCGCAGATGGCTCGAACCCTGAAATGGCCGAAGCCCTTTCAGGATGTCTTCCGTTGCTTTTTGGCTACAGGCAGATGTATGTGGCGCAAGCCATCTTACATCTGCTTAACTACTCACAACAGTAGCGGGCTGGCAATGTCAAGGGCCTGCCGCCGCAGGCGGTGCTTTGCACCCTTGACTTTGACAGCACGGTGCTGTACCTTCACTGCTCATGCGATATTGCCTGTCATCATGCCCCACATAAAGCAGGCAAGTTCCCGGGCAATTGCTGTTTTGGCTACATTTACTTTCTTGCCGTGCGACAATACCATTTTATAGTACTTCCTGCGCAGCCTCTCATTGGCTTTATCCGCATATGCGATCACCTCCGGAGGATTGCCCTGCTGTCTGGCCTTTAGGGCTTTGGATTTGTGACCTGCCTGCCCTCTCCCATAGCCCTGAGCAGCTTCCACAAGCAGACATCTGACATGGGCGTTTCCGGCTTTTGTAATCCCCAGTGTTTTCCGGCTGTCACCGCTTGAGTCCTCTCCGGGAACAAGCCCCAGATAAGCGGCAAATTTCTCTGCAGAAGGGAAACGGTTGAAGTCTCCGACTTCGACAACAGATGCCAGCGCGGTCTGTGTCTGTACGCCAAGGAAACAGGAAAGCTTTTTCACATTTTCGCAGTATTCTTCTTTTGCAGCCAGATCGGCAATCCGCTGGTCAAACCGCTCGATCTTATCCGTAAGATTTTCAAGTGTGAGAAGGTACTCCTTGAGAATCTCATCATACAGTCCATCCGGTTTCAGGGATTTCAGCCAGCGGATATGTGCCGCCGTCCAATGGCTTTTGCCCTCATAACGCAGGTTATGCCGTAAACAGAATGCTGATATCTGCTGTTTTACCTTTTTGAGGGCTAGCTTGTGATCCGCCCTCATGCGGATATATTCCTTGACCTGCTCGTCCTGCTCGGTCGGAATGTGGACGGGACTGTAGTCATGGTACGCCAGGCATTTTGCAATGTTGCGTGCATCCCGCTTATCCGTTTTGATCTTTTTCTTTCCTTTCACTACGGACATCGTAGTCGGTGCAAGGATGACACAGTTTACATTGTGCTCCGTCAGTTGATGATATAAAGTAAATCCCAGACATCCGGCCTCATAACCGCACAGGAAGGATGCGTCTTCGCCGAACACGCCCCTTAGGGAAGCAATATAGGCGAGTACGTGCTTATAATCGGCGGCTGTCGTATGGGGATGGGAAAACTCATCCTTCTCAATCGAATAGCAGCAGAGAGAAAAAGTTTCCTTGTGAACGTCCATTCCCACAAAAATTGTGTTATAATCCATTTGTAATGACCTCCTTTTGTATGCGGTAACCCCTGTTACCATTGGCTCTTGCAATCTCCAGTATACAGGTAAATCCACGAGATTACAAATGCGGGGTCATTACATATTGTCTGTTA
>CAZRZM010000304.1:0-1684 GCA_964604575.1 uncultured Acetatifactor sp. | reverse complement strand
CTAAAATATTTCTTGACATAGATTCTGATTTTCGGTATAAATTAATTAGAGATAAGCATAGCTTATCGTATAGGAGTTTATGCTCCTGTAAAAAGCAGTGAGTCCTGCCGAGAGTGGAGTTAATTTGAGGTTGCGTTACGGCGCAGCCTCAAGTTTTATCCAGAGGGATAACGGCATACGGTATTTCGCATGTAGAAAAACAATTAAGGTCTCTATTTTTACAACTTGATTTTAGCGGACGAAAGTTGCATTGTTTCCTTGAAATTAATGTTGCTACTGTGAACAGTGCTTTTTTGACGTATAATTTTTGGAGAGGGGCATCCTGTAATGTTTGAATTATCTAAATTTAATGAGTATAGAGAGGATAACCGCCGCGAGGTCAAGAGAGCCAGAAATGGTTTGCCGGATTCTTTGTGGAGTACCTATTCTGCATTTGCTAATTGCTATGGCGGTGTGATTATTCTTGGCGTAGAAGAAAATGAGGATGGGGGCTGGCATACAACGGGATTGCAGGGAGAGGGAAAGCTGTTAAAGGATTTTTGGAATAACATTAATAATCCGCAGAAGGTAAGTTATAATCTCTTGTCAGAGCAGGATATTCAGATGTATCAGGTGGGAGAGGATACGATTATGGTGGTTTATGTTCCGGCGGCAAAGAGGGGACAGAAACCCGTATATACTGGAGGGGATATGTTCAAAGGGACATATCGGAGAAATGGGGAAGGGGATTATCATTGTACATTTGATGAAGTAAAAGCAATGCTCCGTGATCAGACAGATGATACTATGGATATGAAATTGCTTGAAAATATGCAGATGGATGTGCTCAATTTGGAGACAGTACATGCATATCGTAACCGACACATGGCATATCGAAGGGAGCATGTTTGGGAGCAGCTGGGAGATGCAGATTATCTGGAGAGAATTGGCGCTGCAAAACTGTTCAGAACAGACGGTCTGTTACACCCAACTGCAGCGGGTTTACTGATGTTTGGAGATGAATATAAGATTTTGTACCAATATCCGGAATATTTTCTTGATTTCAGGGAGTTGTTGGATCCGGAAATCCGTTGGACTGACCGTCTACAGTCTAGTTCGGGAGATTGGTCTGGAAATTTATTTGATTTCTTTTTTCGTGTGTATGGGAAATTAGTGAGGGACATTAAAGTGCCCTTCAAGTTGGAAGGAGTAGTCAGGGTAGATGATACGCATGTCCATAAGGCAATCAGAGAGGCGCTTGCCAATTGCATTGTAAATACGGATTTTTATCTGCCAAGAGGTATTGTCATTAAGAAAGAGCCGGACAGTATTGTGCTGGAAAATCCGGGCAGTATTCGTACCGGGAAAAAGCAAATGCTGAAGGGAGGGATTTCTGACCCAAGGAATAAGGCGCTCATGAAAATGTTTAATATGATTGGCATTGGTGAACGCGCAGGAAGCGGTGTGCCGGATATTTATTCTGTTTGGGAGAGTCAAGGATGGGTTGAGCCGCAGGTGATAGAAGAATATTCTCCTGACAGGACAATTTTAAAATTATCATTTGTCAGCAAGGAATCTCCCAAAGCATCAAAAAAAAGTGACAGAAAAAAAGTGACAGAAAAAAGTGACAGAAAAAAAGTGACAGAAAAAACACAGATGCAGAAAGAAATCATTTTAAGCAAAATGCAGCCAAATATGAAATATA
>CAZRZM010000303.1:0-1733 GCA_964604575.1 uncultured Acetatifactor sp. | reverse complement strand
ACCCGCGACCCCCTCCTTGGCAAGGAGGTGCTCCACCGCTGAGCCACTCGCGCATGTCCTATGGACAAGTAATAATATACTAGATAAAAAAGGATATGTCAACATAAAAATTTTTTCTTAAGCCATTTCGATAATTTCTGTTCTATCAAATACCATGACACCCATGACAGTGCGAGACATAGGAGTATGGCAAAAACCACGCCGCAGACAGACCGGGGAGTGCAGGCCCCGAAATCAAATACTTTGCGGTCTAAGAGCATAACCGGATAGTAATGTATCAGGTAGAGGGAAAAACTCATATTGCCCACCCATACCAGTATTTTGGGCATTTCCAGATACAAATTGCTGATAAATGCGCAGAGGACGATTACCGCTGAGGGAAGTCCCCAGAGAATCAGACGTCCATACCCCAGAATGTTGGCGTGCTGTTTGGTGGCTGCAAGGATGATAAACAGTGCGGATGCTGTAATCAGGCAGATGGCCGGGCAGAATGAAGGAAGCGGTTTTGTCGCATGTTTTTCGTAAATCCCCCATACCAGATAATAGAGCAGAATGCCCAGGGCAAATTCCAGCATCACCGGCTGGCTGTAAAAGGTTATTACCGCATTATCCGGAGAAAATGCCTGTCCCATAACCACGATTAGCAGAAGAACCACAGAGCAGAGCAGTCCTCGGAATCTGTGGCTGATGCGTTTGCAGAGGGCGAAAATCAGGTAGAAGAAAATTTCGCAGTTTACCGTCCAGCCCACACGCATCAGGGGCTGGATAACGCCGTTCCCGATATCAAAGGGGATAAACAGCAGACTTTTGACAAGAAAACTTAAAGTTGCCTTAGTCTGTTCAAACATGGACGGAAATACCAATAGCAAAGCATAAGTTCCAATCGTCATAAGATAATATAGGGGAAGAATGCGGATAAGACGTTTTGGCAGAAATCCCTTTTTGTCCTCGTGGGTGGAAAACATAATCATAAATCCGCTGATACTAAAAAAAATGTCCACACCAAATGCACCGCAGTTTAAAAAGCGCACATGCTCAAGCAACACGAAAAGCGCGGCAATACCGCGCAGCGCCTGAATGTTGTTAAAATGATTTTCGTGAAAGGTTTTTGTATTCATAGCATTATCTTACCACGTTTTACCACATTTGCAAACTTTTAACTTGTGAACCTTCCCCAGATATAATAAAATAGAGATAAGATGAAACAGAATAGAAAAAATAGACACAAAAGTGAGGATTATCTGTCGTTTATGGACACAAAACAATATACAACAAAGGAATTACTGAAGAAATTTGCACCGTATTTTCATAAATACCGCTTTACATTATGTATGGATTTGTTCTGTGCGGCGCTCACTACTGTCTGCGAACTGGTTCTTCCGCTGATTATGAGGTATATTACGAATGAGGGACTCAGGGATTTGGCATCGCTCTCTTTTAAGACAGTGGCAGGGCTGGGATTTCTGTATCTGGGTCTGCGTATTTTAGACTGCATTGCAAGCTATTATATGGCGGATATGGGGCATGTGATGGGAGCAAAGATTGAGACGGATATGCGCCGTGATGCCTACAGACACCTGCAGAAATTGTCCAATACTTATTACAACAATACCAAAGTGGGACAGATTATGGGGCGTATCACCAATGATCTGTTTGATGTGACGGAATTTGCCCATCACTGCCCGGAAGAGTTTTTTATTGCTGCGATTAAGACGGTTATTTCTTTTATCATT
>CAZRZM010000302.1:0-1738 GCA_964604575.1 uncultured Acetatifactor sp. | reverse complement strand
ATGGGATTTCGAGAACTCTTGTTGAATTAGAGGGGAGTTACATGGGAAAGAATGGAGTTTTTCAATTCATTCTTGAACCGGATGGCGTTACTTGTAATCATAGATTATTTGTACCGGAATAACAGATAAGGAGATATATGTATAATGGTTAATTATGAGTTAATACCACAACACATAATAGATAAAGGTATTTTTCTAAAAGAACTTGGAATTTTTGAATATGTATGGATATTTGAGGATGTTAAAAGAATAATTACTATATTAGATGAAAAGAAGATTCCAATTTTAGGAGGAGATGTTTATAAAATATATAATGGAAAAATAATTCGGACATATGACTCTTGGTATATAAATAAATCTAAAGAATATGATTTCCGCAAAAAAAGTTACGAAAGAACTGTATCGTATATCTCTATGTATGAAGAAAGAAATGAGGGAGATTTTTTATATTCAATTATTTTTTAATTAAGGCTATACTTTGGAACATCAAATTCTATATGTTATTGCTGTTATTACATGCAAGCTAAGGAGGCCGATAAAATAGAACACTATTCAGTTTAGAATTTGGTGGTACAATGGCTGGTAAGAAGCATAGGAAAGCTCCGGGACATGGGCTTTGCGGATGATGTGATAAGGGAGTTTGCCCAGAACCTGGAGACGGAGAGCTTTGATAAGCCGGGCACCCTTGCGAGAAAGGGAATGTCCCCTGAAATGACAGAATCCCCTGCAGGAAACGGAGCCGCCATCAGGAACGTAACGGATGCCGCGGAGCTTCTGGTCTTTAAGGACACGGCAAGACATGTGTATGATTATGCTATCCATACAGAACCAAAAATAAGAGGAAGTGCCGGGAGACATTTGCTAAAATAATATAAGTCAGACCGAAAGGAAATAAACATGGAATGGAACGAAAAACTACAAGCAATTATTGATTATGTAGAAAATCATTTACAACGAAAAGAAGAATTGATTGACAGAGAAGAAATCTCAAAAATTGCAGAATGTTCCTTTGGCTTTTTTCAAAAGGTATTTTCATACATGAATGGTATTAGCTTTGCTGAATATATTCGCTCACGAAAATTAACTTTAGCCGGGTATGATTTGAAAAGCACTGATTTAAAAGTAATTGATATAAGCTACAAATATGGTTATGATTCTCCTACATCATTTACAAAAGCATTTGAGCTTTTTCATGGAGTATCACCAAGAGAAGCGCGAAATCGGAATGTTGTCTTAAGAGTTGTTCCGAAAATGCAGATATTAGAACGCCATGAATATCCGTGGAGGCTTGAACAGAAGGACGGTTTTCGGTTAGTGGGAAAGAGTATTATTGTGTCCTGCGAAAATAATCTTCATTTCAAGAAAATACCGGAATTTTGGAATGAATGTCAACGTAATGGTATTTTTACAAAACTAATTTCGATGGATACTGCCACCCCCAGAGGGATATTTGGTCTATTTGGCGCTTATGATGAACAATTAAATGAAATGGAATATTCTATTATGACTGTATCTGATCAAGAACTGCCACAGGGTTTTACTGAAATCAATATTCCGGATGCCACATGGGCAATTTTTGACTGTAGAGGTTCCGTTCCGCAGGCAATACAGAAAGGTTGGCAATATCTTAATGAAGAATGGCTTGTCAAGTATCCATTTCAACACGCACAATGCCAGGAGATAGAATGGTACAGCGATGGAAATATATTTGACAGCGACTATTTAAGTCAAATATGGA
>CAZRZM010000301.1:0-1803 GCA_964604575.1 uncultured Acetatifactor sp. | reverse complement strand
CTTTTTCTGCCATTTGTATTACCAGTACCTCCATCCGCTCATGCGCTTCCCGATCCACTCTGTTCAAGTGTTTATTAAGCTTCCCCTGAAGGATCAACATCTGATAGTACACTTTTCTATGCTCCATCAGGTAAGTTTTCCGCAGCATTCCAACGTTACTGACATACACACCCGCTTCACACAGCATCGCAAATTACACAAGCAATCAGCACACCGCAATCTATCACAGAGAGGTTGAATAGAAAAATGCAATCGTAATGCAATGAGAAAGAGAAAAAGTCACCAAACCCTAGTGTTTACGGGCTTTGCGGCTTAGCTCCAACTATTCAAACTCCAGTTTGACGGTAAGCAATATAAAGCAAAATCAACGATTTTAAGCCATTTTCAGGCAATATTGGATAGTTTGAAATAGTATGAAAAGATATCAAAAATGCAATAGAAATGCAATGAGGTGCACCTGATTCACTATAAAAGAATCGTCTCCGGAGGTACTTCAATACCTTTTTAGAATGTGAGGTTATTTTATGGACTATCAATTAGAATTAAAACAAATCGTGGATTTCCCACGTTGCAGAATCTACAGAGATTTTATACAATCACTTATCACTGACAAGAGCATCCGCACAAACGGAGGCTCTTTTCTTTTTTACTATATCGTGCTTTGCTCTTATGCCAATTACCGCTCGTCTTATCGGCGAATGGAGCACATCACCTACATGGTAGGTCCCGGCGAATGGATCTGTACCCTTTCAGATCTTCAAACATGGTTTCGCTGCCGGTTCCAGCATCAGGCAATCTCTATTTTAGATTTTCTAGTGAAGCAAAATTGCATTACATACTCTCTTCTTGGAAATAAGAAAATCGTAAAATTTAAGATCACTGACTGGGCAAAGGACAATACCGTTCTGGAATACAACTGTCCCTGCAAAAAGGATGATGGATTTTTCTTTTTCCCTATTGCAAAAGTCCATGAACTTATCAGCCTGGGGAAATGCTCAGAGATGGATATGTTACTGGATATGTGGATTCATGCTATATACAATGATCCAACCGTACAAGGCTCATTCTCTGCGCCTGTTGTTTATTACCGAAATAACACAGGCAATCCCCTGACCAGCTTCCAGTCACTTGGAGAACGTTGGGGACATTCAAAAACCACTATATCACGTATCTTAAAAAAATTTGAAGAGTTAAACTTCATCACTCTTGTTAGCTTCAAAGGCAAACATGGCAGCATGATCTATCTTAACTACTACCTGTCTGTCATGTTTGACATCAGTGATGTAATGATAGACAAGGAGGAAATCGCTATGAACATGCAACTGCCAATCCACGTACCTGAAATCGAAGAAGAGGTCTGCGTTTCAGAAACTGTCACGGAAGAACAAATCACCGTTCCAGAAAATGAGTCCTGCGTTCCGGTTTCTCACATGAAATTTATCATCAAAAAAGTCGCAGAACTACTGCAAACACAGGGGATTCCGTGCTGCGAATGCTCCAAAACCAGGTATATATTATCTCCTTTATCAGCCTGCATAGATACAGTAAATCAATATACACTAAGTATTATCTGTCCTTACGGAAAGGCTGCATATCGGTTTGAACTGACTGTCACGCCAGAAGAAAAACCTGCCGTTAGCCTGCCTGCTGAAACATATATGGCTACTGCGAAAGGGGGTGAATAGAATGGCTAGAAACAAAAAACAAAGCTATGCGACTCCTGAAGATGATCCCCGCTTCCACGACACTTGTAGTGGTCAAGCTTTTTTGTAACATTTGTGGCTAAAAATATATTGGATTGTC
>CAZRZM010000300.1:0-1828 GCA_964604575.1 uncultured Acetatifactor sp. | reverse complement strand
CACTTTCATTACTATTTGTGCCGCCAGCCAAAGGCGGCGGAATGGAGATTAATATAGAACATCAACCAGATACCAATATAGTTTGCAATAGGCTTGGACTTAATTACAGCCATAATGGACTGACTCTTTTCCTTTTTCTGAGGCTCATGCCAGCCTTCCGGTTTCTTTAAAAGAAGATGTCCCACAAACATCATCACAAAATAGACTACTGCCAGAATCCAGAACATCTTATAGATTCCACCCTCGCCCAGATTATCAAGCAGTGCCTGCATGATAGGGCTTGCAATCGCTTTTGCCGCACCAAAGCCTGCCACTGCCAGACCGGTTGCAAGACCTTTTCTGTCCTCAAACCAGAGCATCAGGGTCTTTACCGGTGACAGATATCCTGTACCAAGACCGATACCCATAATCAGACCGTAGCAGATATAAATACCTATCAGTGCCAGTATACTTCCTTTGTGCATACCGCCATAATAAATAAATGCTCCTGTTCCCGCCATACCCAGGGCAAAACAAATCGTTGCAATCAGGGATGACTTGTGAATATCCTTTTCCACCACATTGCCAAGAAATGCAGCGGACATACCCAGGAAAAAGATTGCAAAACTGAATGCCCACTCTGTAGCGCCTTTGGTAAATCCAATATGCTCTGCAATTTCCTGACTGAAAATAGACCAGCAGTAAACAGTACCTATGCTGCAGTGAAGCAGCAGTGCAGGAATTGCGGCGCGTACCCATTTATTGTTACGCCATCCTGCCTTTTTTGTTTCATTCTCTCCCATAACACTACTTCCTTTTTCTTAATTTGACAAATCACAACAATTATATACCTATACTTTTTCAATTTCAATCCCTTTTTCAAGGAGATTTTTAGCAGGTTTCAGCTTCCATTTATAAAAAAATTTTTACCTGGAAACGCCCTATTTATGGGCATTTGTCGATATATGACGAAAAAAATTAAAAAAAATTGAAATTAGGGGTAGACAAAATGATTTTTTTGTAGTATATTTTAATTGTTCGATAGAGATGTCGAACCGCTAATTAGCAGAATTTCCGGAAAAAATTCCCCTTTTACACAATAAAGCACTCGTTGATATATATCAGCGGGTGTTTTATTGTACCCTAAGTCACGTACCCTCACGGCATTCGCCAAATAATCGTGCGGGGCAATGAGCCAAGTCAATCCGCATTGACTTGGCTCATTGCCCGTGGGAATCAGAAAATATTAAAAATCAGAATTTTCCTTCATAGTCCGTTCCTGTCTCACTTCTCATTTTTTCAATATACTGCTGTGGATTTTCCTCCATCTGTAACAGAATATCCAGAGAAGCCAAAAACAGATTTTCCGTTTTATAACGGTTCACTTCCTCATGGCGGTCCAGATACGCTTTGAAATGGTCTACCTGCCATACCAGAATATCCGGCAGTGTATATCCTGCCACACTGTATTTGCCAAGAAATTTCCCATAATCATGATAATATGCAAGTTCCTGCATAACACCGCCAGATTTGCGGATACGCGCCCACAAGTCCTCCGCATATGCCTCCTCTCTGCCCGCCAGTTGGCACATTCTTCTAATATAAGAATGTAATGTGTTGTATGCCTGCTGCAACTGCTCTTCCTGTGTCATGTTTCTTTCTCCTTCTCTTCTAACTATTTTGATATGGCCTGATTGTCAGAAAAATATAATTTTTTGCATTTTCTTCTTGCCAACCACAAATAACTATGATACAATATTCTTCGTGAGTTAATTGCTGTCCAGGGGAATAGTACAGCGGTAGTGCGGCGGTCTCCAAAACCGTTAACGGGGGTTCGATTCCCTCTTCC
>CAZRZM010000299.1:0-1837 GCA_964604575.1 uncultured Acetatifactor sp. | reverse complement strand
TTATTGAACTTTTTAAGGATTTGAATGGCGGCATTTCCTGTTTGCCCAATAAAAGAATGGTATCCGAAAAGTTCAAGAAGTTGTCAGGCAGTGAAATGCGAGAAGACAAAATCTGCCAGTATATTGGTATTCCTATTAAAACAAACAGAAACGAAATAGAATTATTGTTGCAGATAGACGTTTCCAAAGAAAAAATATTAGGGAAAAATGTAAAACAAATGGAACTGTTTGCGGAAAACATACTGCGTCCTTATGCTGTTTTACTGCATAAAGCTTATGAAAGAGATTTGATTTTTACACAGTATTATGATATGATTACATCAATGTTGTCAGGTAAGTAAAATGGGGGAATATCATGAAAACTATAGAAATAAATGGAATACAAATTGAAGTTAGTGATAACACGATTGCTTTAATGGAAAGCCGCAGTATAAATGCCAAACAGGAAGTGTATATCCGAAATAAGCGGGATGCAAATCGGCTGGCAAAGCAGACTTCAGAATTATTTGAAGAAAGTCGAAAACAAAGACTTAAACAAGCAATAAATAATAATGATATGATGTATTTAAATATTATGTTGGACAACATATCAATGTTTGAAATAATTAAAGAAATATTATCCCGTAAGTTGAAAAACTTATAATATACCAGATGAAGAAAAGTGCTAATATTCTTAATGGGACCCTATTTTAGAGCAGAATTTCCAATCTTCTGCTCTTTTATCATACAAAAAAATAATACATACAAAAACCAGGGAGAGCCAGACACTCTCCTATTTTAAATGGAGGAAACAACACATGACAGAAAACAGCAAAGCACTGGATATCCTGATAGACAGGGTAATATCCATTGTGGACAGTAAAACCAAAAAACTGTACTATGACAAAACATTCCCCTCGGTTGTATATGGTGTAAACAGCGACGGGACATATACGATTATTAAGGACAGACAGAAATACAATGTAAAATGCGCAGTCAGTGCCACTCTTTCACTGGGTTCCCATGTATGGGTGAAAATTCCGTGTGGAAGGCTGCATGAGATGCATATATGCGGAGTAAGGTAGGGGGAGATGATATGAATAAGAAACTGGAAAAGATAGAAAAAAGTACCGGAAAATTAGTAAAGTAAATAGTTGGAAAAGAAAATGATGCAGTTAAACAAAGGTGATACCATCAGGGATGGGATAAGTATATTTTCAGTCTTCTGTATATTGGGAAGTGTGGTATATGTCAAGTGTGTACCCGATGTAAACAACAGCCCATCCTATGAACTGGAAGAAGTGTTGAAACACTACCGGAAGATAGAAATTATGGGGAAGTAAATTAGTAAAGTAACCTGTTAATATAGTCGAGGTAAGGACATGGTTATTTAAACGTGTCCTTCCTAATATTTTGATGATGAATCTGAAAAGTGAATATTGCGATATCATGATACTGTAAATTGCAGTATCTTCTCATATATGAAAATTTTTATGATATGGAGCGTGATTTTTTATCAAAACAACAGAAACAGAGAGAGGATTACTACCATTAGATGCATTTTGTGAATATTTGGGAATTAAAAAGACCAAGGCTAGAGAGCTATTACATAATCCGGAAAATGGGTTTACTGTGCGGATAGGAAATAGATTGTATGCTCATAAGAATAAGTTGGACGAATGGTTATTGAAGCAAATTCTTTAAGAAGATAAAGTGAATGTGATTGAATATAGATATAAAGTGTGATAAAATAGGAAAGATATTTGATAGTTCTTTCCCTGAATTTGCACAGAAAGGAGGCAGTGATGGGTAAATCACTGAATGGGAAAGAGTTAGGAAAGAATATTTGTCAGCGTAA
>CAZRZM010000298.1:0-1900 GCA_964604575.1 uncultured Acetatifactor sp. | reverse complement strand
TCCGGCTGGAGGAGCGGGTGTTTGAAAATTATGAGAGGTGGCTGGAATGAGAACTGTCATATATTTTGAGGTACTGCGTCGGCGAAAGAAAATTTGCTCTTGTATTTTGCTGCCGGTTATTGTCTGGTCACTGTTGTTTTTAGCGTTGAATTTATTGGACCAGAAAATACCGGTTATTAATTCACAGTATATGATGTGGCCGGATATGCTGAAGTCTTTTTTGGGTATGCCTGCGTGGAATCATGAACTTGCTGTGAATGTCTGGCATTTTCTTGCTTTATATTATCCCATATTCTGGTGTGGCATGATCATGAAAGAAGTTTCGTGTTCAGTGGCAGAGGAGGAGCGGCTGGAAACGGTTGTATATTTACAGAATGCGGGTGTGAGGCGCAGTAGTATATGGCTTGCCAAGGGAGTGGTATGGATTTTGGTTTCCTGGCTTTCTCTGGCTATGCTGCTTTTTGTGCAGATGATAGAATTTTGGCTTGCAGGGATGTCTCGCTATTATTTAGTCATTGCAGAATATTATGTGTTGTTGTGTTTGATCAGCTTTTTTTATCTGATAGCGGGTCTCTTTGTATCCTCTTATGCGAAGGGGGAGGAGCATTGTGCGGGCGCAGCGTGGACGCTGGTGCTGGTTCCGTGGCTTCTTGCGAGGATTCCTGCTTTGCTTCGGTTTTTATCGGATCTCTTGATTGAGACAGGAAGGCAGGGCGAGGTACAGGAGATATTAGCAGTATGGGGGCAGAAAATAGAACCGCTTTCAATGATTTGTCCGTTGACATGGTGTTGGTATTCTGTGGAAGTGAAAGGCGTGTTTGTGATTGCGGCAGTGGTGGTTGCCGGCATACTGGGGGGAGCCGGTATATCAATTTATAAGGCAAGGAGGTGTTGACGGATGTTCGATTGTTGGTTGGAAAATTTAAAGGAATTATATAAAAACAATCCCAGACACAGGAAGGCGATTGTGCGTTTAATGGTTGCAGTTATAACGGGTAAAGTTCTGATACGCTGTCTGGGGCGGGGGATGACTTGGTATAGAAAAAAAGTGTTGGCGCAGACGATCAGTCTGACATTTGTTGTTGTTCTGCTTCTTGGTATGTTTTTTAAGCAGGAGGATATGGCGGCTACTTTGCAGTCAAGGAAAGAGCCGGTCATGCAGGAAACGGTCCTTAATGTAATAGAGAATGGAAATTCATCGGCTCATCTGGGACTTAATTCTTCTGCCGTCCAGAAGAGAGAATCCATAGAAAATGGCCGGCAGCAGGCGGCAAACATGGATTCGAAGGATAAGTCAGTTGAAAGAGAAGAGCAGTCTGGTTTTGAGAATAGAAAAGGAAACCGGGTGATTCGCGGTGGTACTGGGGATGCAGGAAAGAATGGAAATATTGTTGCACCGCAAGGGGGCGGGGATGAGGATAATGCTTACCCGTTGTCACTGGTTCAGGGGATGTATGAAGATCATGGACAGGCTGCGGATATCCGGAAAAAGACAACGAGATATCAGAAACCTACGGATGTATGCACTAATAATTTGTATAGTAAAATGGCAGACTTTGGCATTGTCGATTCGTCGACTGACACAGAGAAAGTGGTAAGCGGTGGTGCGGTAGCACTTTCGGTAAGCGGTAATGCAGTATGGATTCAGGGAATTAAGGAGGAAGGTACAGCTGCCGGTACGACAGATGCTGCAAGTGTGACGGGCAGTGCGGCGGCGGTTTCCGGCGGGGGAGCACTAGTAGATTTTTCAAAAGGAACAAAACAGTACGCAGGCACGCTGCTCCCTGCACTTGAGTTTGGTTTGGAGAATAGCCGGAAATTGTCATCAGAAAACTTTGACTTATATTGTACAAATAGCACAAAGGCAGTTATAAGTCCGGTGCTTGGTGCAATGCAGTAC
>CAZRZM010000297.1:0-1901 GCA_964604575.1 uncultured Acetatifactor sp. | reverse complement strand
ATTTTCTCCGTTTCTTCCACCTACGGCAAGGAGAAATCCCAGTCTGATTTGACCGTCAGACAGCGGCAGTACCGAGCGCATATTACCGGGGCATCGTTTCATATAACCCTGACCGCCTGTTGTCGCTGCAGTGAGGGCTTTTCCCGGCGGAGTTTTTTCCACCGGGAACTGTCCCTACGGATAATGGGAGCGTCACGTTGTTACGATTCCGTCTGTGTTGCCACAGCGGAAGAGTAGTGATATGCTGCCGTTATGCAGCCGTTGTACCCATTTCCCCGTATATTGAGGCTTCGTTTATGCCTGTGTATCCCACAGGCAATAATAAGAAAACTCTGGTATCCCAAAGAATACTTATTATGGTCGGCATATTTCATAACAGATAAGACCAGACATTTCAGGTCTACCGACATTTTTAAGACCGGCAAACAGTCCCGCAGCGAGTCCGATGCTTCGCAGGGAGCCGAGGCTGCCCGTGAGGGCATTGACGGCGGAGAGAAGACCATTCAAACCATTGACGGCACCGGTAATGATATCCGAGTCTGCCAGGTTCCCGACGGTCTCCGTCCATGTGTTTGACAGGCGGTTCAGGGAGCCCTCCCAGGTGTCTGCCAGTTCCGCAGCCTCCGCTGCCATGGAGCCGGTTGCCCCGGCATACTGCTGCAGCATGGTTTCATAGGTGTCCCACCCGCTCAGCAGGGCGTCAAGCAGTTCCGCATGGGAGCCGCCGCCCACCGAATCCAGCAGGGCGCTCCTGCGGGGGTCTGTTTCGGACAGCCTGCTGTACACTGCGGCCAGTTCCCCCAGCACCTCCATGGGCTCCCGGAGGGAGAGGACGCCGTTTTTTGTTTCCCTGAGGCTTACGTTCAGGGCCCTGCAGGCGGCTTCATATTCTGCAAGGTTTTCCGCGCTGATGCCTTCTGTTTTGTCCGCAACCTGTCCGGTAAGGAGCAGGAGGGTGCGGAGCGCCCCGGCGGCTTCGGAGCCTCCCCGGTCTGTTGCAGAAATCATGGTGCCCAGTGCGGCAGCAGCCCTGTCAGCCCCGACGCCGAGGGAGGCCGCAGTCTGGCTGGCAGCGGACATGCCTTGGGATAACTCCGCCATGGTGACAGAGTTGCGGTTGGTGATGAGGTTCATTCCGTCCAGCACCCCTGCCAGTTCCCTGGCGGAACCGTCCAGTCTGTATGCACTGTCTGCCGCGGCAATCAGCTGGCCGGCAAGTTCGGCAGTCATGTCGCCGGCGCGCTGGGCGGCAAGGGACAGTTCCGCAATGCCTGCGGCGTCCCTGTAGCCGGCCCGGGAGGCTTCCCGGACGGCTGTGAGGTAGTCGGCTGCCTTTGCGCCGTATCTGCCCGCCGTGTCAGAAGCACTGTCCGCAATGTCCTTTAATCCGGAGCGGGACAGGCTGCCCCCGTCTGTGCCGGACTGTGCCAGGAGGGTGTCCAGCCCTGCCAGCTCCAGAAGGGCATTTTTGATTTTTGAAACCAGGGACTGGACGGCGGAGCCTTCGGGAAGCCACTGGGTGAGGCTTTCCACTGCCTGTTCCGTCTGTTCCCGGCCCCCGGAGTCCGGGGCGTCTGCAGATATCTGCAGTCCTGCGCTGTCCACAGCCTTCTGTATGGCAGCGGCAAGGACCCGCCCCGCCTCCTGCCCGGCTTTCCGGATACCGGATGTGTCGGTACTTGCTTCTATGGGGACTGTCTTTAGCTGTGACTGCAGGGCTGCAATCTGTGCGTTAATCTGTTTTACTGTGGCACTGGTGTCCAGTGCGCCAGTTGCCCTGACCTGTTTTAGTTTTTTCTGCAGCTTCTGGATGTCTGCGTTAATCTGTGAGGCCGACTTTGGCACATCCAGGCCAAGTATCATTTTTCCGTCATTAGTAGCCAATTTACCACCTTCCTTTT
>CAZRZM010000296.1:0-1902 GCA_964604575.1 uncultured Acetatifactor sp. | reverse complement strand
AAAGTGTTGCTTTTCGGTGTTTCAGGAAGTGTTGCACTTACCTTGAAAATCTTGCAAAAATAAAATTTTTTATAGTGGAGAGCAGATTCTACTACTATACAACCTCGTGTTTTGCCACATATACCTGATAAATATCGGTTCCTTTTATTTCTTTGCCCGATGTAATTGTGACATTTTTGTCGGTAATAATGTATTCGGCACTGGCATTATCTTCCACCACAGTATCCTGCATCAGGACACAGTTTTTCACCTTTGCCCCTTTGCCAATTTTGACACCACGGAAAAGAATGGAATTCTCCACTTCACCCTCAATGACACAGCCGTCTGCCGCCATGGTATTCTTCACTCTCGCGCCGTCCATATACCTGGTGGGATTGTCATCCCTGATTTTGGTATAGATGGGGCTGGGTGCAAAAAGGGCGTCCAGATTCTTCTCATCCAGCATTTTCATGCTCTCTTCAAAATAACTGGAAGTACCGAGAATACGCGCCACATACCCTTCATACAGATATCCCTGTACATTCAGTTCCTCCAGCTTGGGCATAATCACATCACGCTCAAAGAAGGTATACCCTTTAGCATATGCATCACCAATCAAAGAAATTAACAGTTCCCTCTCCAGCAGATATATATTCATGGACAAATTTTTCTCGCCGTCCTCTTTGGAGTTCATCTGAATCTCTTTCACACGGCCGTCTTCCACTTCAAACGTATAGTACAAATCCTTTGCGCTTATCTGCAGCTCCAGCAGTTCCTTGGGCAGGTCCCCTCTGGTATAAGCTATCGTTACATCCGCATTTTTCTCTTCATGTCTGGCAATCATGGCATTAAAATCAAAATTCACCGCAATATTGGAATCTGCCATAATGACATATTTTTCCTTCTGGGCTTTCAAAAATCCCAGAATACTTCCCATTGCCTCCACACGTCCGTGGTATACATTGACTGCCTTCTTTGCAAAGGGCGGCACAATATTCAGTCCGCCGTTCTTGCGTGTCAAATCCCATTCACGCCCGCTTCCCAGATGGTCCATCAGGGAGTGGTAATTCTGGCGTACAATCAGGGATACATTGTCAATACCGCAGTTCACCATGCTGGATATCATAAAATCAACCATGCGGTAACGACTTGCAAAAGGAATGGAAGCCATCAGACGTTCACTTACCAGTTGTGGTACAAATGCATCATAACTATTGGGAAAAATAATACCCAGTGCGTCAATATTTGAATTTATCATACTTCTTCACCATCCTTTACATTTTCACTTACCATGGCATCTGCGCCCACAACGGCTTTTTTGCCAATAGTGACACCGGAACCGACAGTCGCCACACCTTTCTGGTCGCCTTCCGGCATTGCCCCCACCACAGCGTCTTCACTGATAACTACATTCTCTGCCACAATACAGTGTTTTACCACTGCGCCGGAACGGATTACCGTACCGCCCATGACAACGGCGTCCTCCACAAGTGCACCTTTCTCCACCTTGACGCCCGCAAACAATACGGAATGCTTGATATGTCCTTCAATACGGCAGCCGTCGGTAATCATGGAATCCTCCACAACCGCCTCCGCTCCGATGCGGTGTCCGGTCATACCGCTGTTCCTGCTGTAAATTCTCCAGTCCTCATCAAACAGATTGATGCCGCTGTGTTCCGGGTCCAGAACCTCCATATTGGCCTCCCAGAGAGAGGCGATAGTCCCCACATCCTTCCAGTAGCCGTCAAAATGATAAGCGTACATTTTTCTGTTATCCCGCAGCAGATTAGGAATAATATTTTTGCCGAAATCGTTCTCGGAATTTTTGTCTTCTTCATCTTCCATCAGGTATTTTTTCAAAATATCCCAGTTGAATATGTAAATCCCCATGGAAGCCAGATTGGACTTGGGTTCCTTCGGCTT
>CAZRZM010000295.1:0-1920 GCA_964604575.1 uncultured Acetatifactor sp. | reverse complement strand
GTGCTAGCACCATGTTTTATCTATTATCAAAGAAGAATTTAATCTCTTAAAAATTCTTCCAAACAAAAATATCCTTTTGTATGTATACATATTTCTCAATACTTGAAAATAAAAGCCCCCTTACGCAAACCTGTTATCTGAGCAAGAGGGCTATCTGATTTTGTAGAAAATACCGACTTCGGATATATCCTGCTGCTATACTCCGATACTGTTTCATCAAAGTAATAATAGCAGCCAAATCAACACTTATTGATTTAAGTCTTTATAAATCGACTTTCTCAAACGTGAAAGACTTATGACGATTCCAAGGATTCCTACGCTAAAGAACATAACAGCTATTCCTGATCCGTTTCCCGAACCAAAAAGATGAGAAAGTATCTTTTGCATAGGCGAATCTGTTGTCATAAACGGTTCTATGACATGATCTGCCAATATACCACCTAAAAATAATCCTAATGGAATTGTGCAGTTTTGCAAAGTATCCTTTGCGGAAAAGACACGTCCCTGCATCTCAAGCGGTATGTGTTCGCGCATGATTGCTGTTAAATTAGCATTCATTATGACTGCTGGTATATAAGACGCAAAGGCGGAAATACACCAAACCAATGGTAAAAAGAATAGACTTTGTACTACGTTGCCTACAAAAATGAAAGCGGTGGTTACAAAAACTACCTTTGACTTGTTCTTCGCAGGCTTCATCATAGTGACAATGATACTTCCTGCAAGCAATCCTAATGCCACAGCACTTTGAACCATACCGAGCGCTTGCTGATTATTATTGGTTCTGCCCAAAACAAAGGGTGCAATCATTCCATCATTGCCTAGTTTGGCAAGAAAATTGATAATAGCAATGAAAAGAGTAATCCGTAAAAGGGCTGAGTGCTCCCACAAATAATGTATTCCTTCCAAACAGCTTTTTAGAAACGGCTCATTGGTTTTCTCCTCTGGATGTTCTATTTCTGGAATCTTAATGAAGAACAGCAGTATAAAAAATGCAACGGAAAAACTTACCAGATCACACACCAGAACCACCGTCATACCTCCAAAGGCTAACAGACAGCTACCCAACGCAGGAGCCAGAATGGAAATGGCCGAACCGGAAAGGCTCTGCAGTCCGCTAACTCTAGTATAATACTTTTTCGGCACTAACAAACTGGTTGCGACAAAAGAAGCCGGATTTTGAAAGGCATTCATAAAACTAAGCAAAACGTTAATAACATATAAATGCCATACCATAAGGGCTGAAAAGGAAAACAACACAAGGACAACTATCGTCCCAAAAGCCGCTATCAAGTCAGCACACAGCATAATATGCTTTTTATTCCAACGATCTGCCAAAGTCCCTGCTATAAAACGAAAGAAAATTGTCGGTAAAAAAGAACAGATTGTTAAAAGTGTTATACTGGATGCTGTTCCCTTCTGTTCATAAATCCAGATGATTAACGCATAGCTGGTCATCGCTGTACCTAATTCAGAAACAGTCTGCGAACCCCATAAAAGTAAAAAACTGCGTAATTCTTTAATAGATATTAAATTTTTCATGGCTTTGCTCCTTACACAATAATTACTATAGTTACATGGAACGCAAAGCCTAATGTGGACGATAAACTCCCATTAAAATGGAGAAACCGCTCCGTGCAGATATCGTCCTATATCAGACCTTGCACGGAGCAAAAACATCTGCAGAAAAAGGCAATAAGTGCATCATTTCACAATACCTCCTTTTTAGAGTCAATTTTATCATGGGAAAAGGAAAAAATCAATGGTGATTGCCAAGCTACAACGGTATTCCAACCAGTAAGCACACGCTTCCAAGAGCCTTAGAAAAACTTGCCGGGCTTGCAGGCGTACACCGTATCAAAATTCATGCGTTAAGACATTCCCACGCTTCCCTTTTAATCAGCATGGGAGAAAACCCGC
>CAZRZM010000294.1:243-1957 GCA_964604575.1 uncultured Acetatifactor sp. | reverse complement strand
CGGGAACTGTCACATGACAAAAAATGTGATGAATCATTTAACTTAGTTGAAATAGATTTGAAAAAGAAAAGAATGAGGGAAATATGTAATTGTTTAACAGATTTGGAGATGGGTGGGAAGATGGAAGACGATCTTACACCGATAGGATTGTATCAGGGAATGTATCTCTATTTATATGATAATGATACTAAATTAGGGAGATTTGATTTGAAAAGAAAAAAATTGATTCATTCTAAGAAAAAGGATCCGATGATAATTAGAAAGGGATCAAGTTATAGTGGCGAATCATGGAATTGGCTTTGTTTCGGGGGGAAGATTTATTACGCAGTTAGATACGAAGACCATGTTGTTATATATAGCCTTGATATAAAAAGCGGCGTCAGAAAGGAAGTGTTCCGCTTTAATTGTGTTGATGTGTTTGGACAACCTGAAAAATTTGAAGATAATTATACAGAAGCAATTGGCTTGGATATAGATGAAGATTATATCTATTGTCAGGGATATGGTATTCCACGGAGAGGTGGGGAGATGGTACGATTGTTTCGATATGAAAAAACTACGCTCAAACAGCCGCCATATGCGCATAATAAGCAGTTTGTATATTACATTTATGAGGGTGGAATACTACGTCGAATTGATAAAGAGACATTAGAGAGTAAGGTTATTTGGGATAGAGCTGTGATGGATGTAAAATGTACAAAGAATGGTTTATTTGTACAAAGTTATGATTCATCGGTATCATTAGATTATTTTAACGATAATTCTGATGAGGACTATTTTGAAGAGCAGACAAGCGATATAGCAGATTCCTGTGATCTGTATTATATGGATTTTAATGGTGAAAATGAGAAACAAATCTGGAAAGGGAAAGAATCAAGATAAAAGAGATTATAACAGCGAATAGGAGGAGATCAGCCATGAAAAGATTTATTATATGTATTTTCTATGTGTGCTATTGTGATCCTGCAGTACGCCAACAAAGGATGTTCTAGAACGTACGCAGCAAATACAACAGTACAAGCAATTCTGCCATTGCTGAAAGTGGGAGATCGCATGTAACGGGGAGCGCTGTTTCAACTATCAGTCCAATTAGCCCTAAAAAGGTTGCTCCCGGTATTGTAATTGATGAAACTGGAAAGAGGAGGAAATTAAAATTAGGTAATGTAAATTTAAAATATGTCGAGATGTCTTATCCTTTTATGGATTATCCGATAAACTATGCTCAGGTTGTTAATAACCATTATTATTTTTTATGGGCGGATGGCAAAGGTAATTATACGATTTATCGGGATAAGGGTAAAGTAGAAGGGAGATTTTTGTTAAAAGAGGGAATAGTTGAGGCGTTTGATTTTTTAAAAAAATTTTTATGCTATAGTCGAAGAAAAATATGGAAAAATTCTTGGGTCACAACTGGTTGAAGTTGACCTAAAAAGGCAAACTGCAAAGAAGTTATGTTATATAGATCTGAAAAAGGGAAAAGAGGAGCTTTATATTAGTTTAAAAAGTAGACAATTAATTATTGACAAGGGATGATTTTTATGAAAAAGTTTATTATAGGCTTACTTTTATGCACTACTCTATGTTCTTGTGGTGTTGAGGAGAATAAGCCGGAAGATATCAATGAAAAGCAAAACAAAGCAAGTAATTCACTTGCTTTCAGTGCAAATCCTGAACCCACCAGAAGAAAAATTGCTCTGAAGAGAGCCACACCGAG
>CAZRZM010000294.1:0-233 GCA_964604575.1 uncultured Acetatifactor sp. | reverse complement strand
TCGGGGAAAAGTTACACCGGGAATTGTGATTGATGAAACTGGGAAAGAGCGGAAATTGAAATTGGGGAATGTGAATGTAAAAGATGTTTCGGTAAACGCCCATAACATATGGTTTCCAACAAATTATGTGCAGGTTGCCAATAATCATTACTATTATTTACGGACAGATGGGGAAAGAAATTACACGATTTATCAGGATAAGGGTAAAAAGGCAGGTGAGTTTTCTTTAAAGA
>CAZRZM010000293.1:0-1959 GCA_964604575.1 uncultured Acetatifactor sp. | reverse complement strand
TCTAAAAATTGTCTTGATAAATCTTCATATAAGCTATGATAAAATACAAAACTATAAACATGATTAAATGACTGTAAAAAAATAAATCACGACTCACAAATGCAAATCCCAGATATAGTACTGCGGAAACAAAATTAAATGATACAAGTTGGCTTTGGGTCATTTTCTTAATCATCATATTTAGGTACGGATGTAATATAAAAATCAGCAAATAGCACGTTATATACCAATTATTAGCAAATATAGTTGGAAATAGGGACTTAACTACTATTTTACATGAAATATTCCCATAGAAAACTAAAAATAGTGCAAGGCTCAATACCGATATAATCCATACATCTGCAATGATTTGAAATACCTTTTTCATACTCACATTATCACTATCACACAAAAAGAAAATGCGACATATTAACCGTCACATGGCTCAAATCAATAAAGCATTCCCAAGCACCCAGTTCCGGGTGTAATGAACCTACTGTTTGAGCCGAATGGGAAATTACAATGAATATAATTGCAATAATTTTCAGTAATTCAATGCTTGAATTTCGCCTTTTCATAATTATTCTCCCTGACACATCATCTTTGAACTCGTCCATTTCCACCGCTCTTGAGCAGGTTCTCTATTTCAAGACATGTAGTTCTATTATAGTCACCCTCTACCGTGTGTTTCAGACAACTTGCAGCCACTGCAAATTCAACAATATCCTGACTGCTTTTTCCCATAATGAGCCCATATATAATTCCTGCGGTGAAGCTGTCCCCACTGCCAACCCTATCAACTATCTGAATTTCATACTGCCTCGAATAATATGGTTTTGCTTCTGATGCGTTATATAATAGTGCACTCCATCCATTCATACTTGCAGAATAACTTTCCCTTAACGAAATTGCAACCATACTGCAGCCATACTCACTGCATATCTTCTTTGCCACATATTCATATCCAGTTTTATTAAGCTTCCCTGACTCTACATTGTTATTTTCAGGAGAGATACCAAGAACCTTATCGGCATCCTCTTCATTGGCAATACAGATATCAACGTATGGCATCAGACGCATCATGACCGCTTTAGCTTTCTCACAATTCCATAAATTGCTACGGTAGTTTAAATCACAGGAAACTGTAATTCCTTTCTCCTTTGCCTTCCTGCAGGCATCGAGACTTATCTCAACAAGTTCCTCAGAAAGGGCAGGATTAATACCGGTCCAATGAAACCAATCAACTTCCCTGAAAATTTCATCCCAGTCAAAATCAGAACGTTTTGCCTCTGCCATTGCAGAATAACCCCTATCATATATAATCTTTGACGGACGCTGGGATGCACCTTTTTCCAGATAATATAACCCCATTCGTCCATCTCCATAAATAATTCTACTGGTATCCACTCCAAAATATTTCATGGAACGGACTGCTGCAACTCCCACTTCATTAGCCGGAAGCTTTGTTAAAAATGCAGAATCTATTCCTAAAATTGATAATGACACTGCTACATTGGCTTCTCCTCCACAGAATGTAGCCTCAAAACTATCCTTTTGGAATAGTTTTGTGTATCCTGGTGCGGCAAGTCTTAACAGTATTTCACCAAAGGACAAAACCTTCATAATTATTTCTCCCCCAATTATAATATTATATATCTAGGTTGTGTTAAAAAGATTATTTTTGTTTGTTGTGCATATTTCAATAAAACTTCTGTCATACCCAGGTTCATGGCATCAAGAACAGCATTTCTTGTAATAAACGCCATACGGCTGTCACCATAGTTCTCCTTTTCATCATGTGAGTAACCATCAAAACCGGCTAATAATATCTCTGTCACTCCATAATCCAGCAAAAATTTTATCGCCATCATTCCAGCATTATCCTGAACAGCCTCTATAGGACTCACTAAAACCTCATATTGAGTCTGAATATATACGTCTGTAGCCGGAATATTAGATGTAACGATGCATTTTTTTCTT
>CAZRZM010000292.1:1024-1982 GCA_964604575.1 uncultured Acetatifactor sp. | reverse complement strand
TCCAGGAAACAACCGTATATACAACCAGTATCACAATATATACGCCTATAGGAATATAATAAAACAAGATACCCCATATCAACATCGCTATACTTAACATTATCACATATGGATACCTTATCACTTCCGGCCTTTCCAGTATGTTCACATTCATACATTCAGATGCAATATCAAGAATCATTCCAGGAACATATAAAAGCATCGTAAAAATTAATGGCACCATTAACAAGCGTAATTTTTTATCCTTATTCGTGGCTTTTTCCTCCCATCCGTAAAATTTATCCTTAAATTTCCTCATTATATTCTCTGCAATAACACTATTCCTTTGTTTTACCTTATTACAGAAGAATGGTTTAAAATCTGAAAAATTCCGCGCAAATTATTTTTATTTGTCAAAGCTGACTTTGATTACCCACTAATCATCCCATAGTAAAGCCACCTCAATTTCCAGTACAGCAAAATTGAGACTACACAGAGAAAAAACCACCCTATAAAGTACAGCACATTACCTTTCTTCTTTCTAAGAATCCACGTCCAAGAAATAACCGTATATACAACCGCCATCACAATATATAAACCTGTTGAAATATAATAAAATAGAATAGCCCATATAATCAGCACTGGACATTCTACTGCTAAAAAAATATTCCATAGTGCATCCGATATTCCTTTTATATATCCGTCTGGTGTAATCTCACGAATTATCCCCGGAATAAATAATATTATTACAAAAATAAATGGTGCTAGTAACAACCGCAATTTTTTTCCCTTTTCCATCGTTTTTTCTCCTGATACCTCAAAATATGACACAAATTAATATGGTTTCATACGAAATTAATTCCTACATAAACCCCAAAAGCAATATAAAACCTTTTCTATTGTATATCTCATATCGTAAACATTCCAAGTACAATACAAATAGAATAAAATATGATATTGAATGATATGAGTATGGAAA
>CAZRZM010000292.1:0-1014 GCA_964604575.1 uncultured Acetatifactor sp. | reverse complement strand
TGGAAATAGAAATCAATCTGCTTTTTAATTACTTGCTTTTCATCTGCATTTCTATTTCTTTATAAGCGTCCTGAGCTTCTTGATTATCATAAAAATCTTTCATACTCCTCGGATTCTCCATGTATTCATGTCCTTTAACATTGCCCCATTTATTATATGTAACAACATCTAACAGGTAATGGACTACAAAATTTTTTGTAGGACCACAATAATTGTAGGTTCCCATATTTATAGGGTCATTTTCTTCTGTCAGCAGCAAACCTTCTTTATCATACACCCCTTCATATCTTCCATCACCTCTGGAAACAAATTTTGTATTAAATAACCCGTCTTCTCCATACATGTGATACAGCGAATTGACTATTGATAAGAGTTTCCAGTTCTCTTTCTCAGCAATCAGTTTATCCCTTGTAGCAGGCGCCCTATTCAATTCATTTCTAAAATAATGAACTTCTTCTTTCTTGATTGAACCACTCCCCCGAACCGCTTCATTGAACTCTGTACAGTAGGCATCCCACCTTTCATCCGATATATCATCCGGATTACCGTATCTGGAATAGGCAGCATAATCCTCCATCATAAGATTCACTTTCACTCTACATAAAGCACTATAAACACTGCCCACGCCAAGAGAAGATAAGGAGATACGTCTCCTCAGTTTTTTCAGGTAAGCCTCACTCCCCAGAATATCTTCCGTCTTAATCCGCGCAGAAGGTGTGACACCGATATAATTCCGGTATGCCTGGTGGGCAAAAACTGCATCTGCTATGGCGTATACATTGTTATAAGTACAGATAAATGCAGCTCCGTCCGTAACATCCGCTATCTCTTCCATATTTTCCGTCACTGCACCGTCGCCGAGTGCCAC
The DNA here is from genome assembly GCA_964604575.1 of uncultured Acetatifactor sp. Taxonomy (GTDB): domain Bacteria; phylum Bacillota; class Clostridia; order Lachnospirales; family Lachnospiraceae; genus Acetatifactor. The sequence goes on along the minus strand of CAZRZM010000292.1, from coordinate 146 downwards.
GGTATAAATCCGCACATTTTCTCTTTTTGCGCGCTCCAGTACTTCCCTGTCATGGGACAGGATATCCCCGCTGTGCTCTGTCCCGCCGTCTGAAATAAGCACAATGCTCTTCAGGGCATTCTTATCAGTGGAGGACAGCACCTCAT
>CAZRZM010000291.1:0-2037 GCA_964604575.1 uncultured Acetatifactor sp. | reverse complement strand
GGAAATTTATAAAAAACAATATTGTCAAATTTATTTGAATATGATATGCTGAGTAAAAGATTTTTACAAATATTATTTTTTTAATGGTACTTTTGCTCTAAAGTTTATCAGATTCACACCGATATATAATGTGTAGAGTCTGTTAGACCATTTATTATGAGGAAAGGAGGATTTTGTATATGTCCAGTATTGGACATTCTTCGAATTCAGGATCCAATGTCCACAAGAAGTTAATCATTATTATTTCTTTTCTTGTAGTATTAGTAATTGCTTCAATGGGTTTAATTATTGTTCTTTTATTAAAAAGCAATACAACTGCTGAGAACAATGAAACGGTAAAGGATATTTCCGGCGGACGCGGCACTGTTCTTACACAGGATAATGTGGAAGAATTTCAGCGGCAGGAGACTGAGGCTGTGCAGGATGGCTATTATACCACTTCCATGTCAATAGACTGGCATTTTGACGGCAAAGTTTCTGAGGATGCGTATGTAGCCAACGATGTTGCAAATACAAGAACAGTATATTTTGATTTGTACCGTACAGATACCGACGAGATGCTTTATTCTTCTCCCTATATTCCGGTAGGTGCCGAATTAGATGGTCTTACAATGGATACAGAACTGGAACCTGGTACATATGATACGGTTCTTGTGTATCACCTGGTGGATGATGACAAAAATGAATTGAGTACGTTATCCATTGCATTAACTATTTATGTGGAATAATCAGCATTGATGCTGATTAAAAAATTATTTTCAAGGAGGAATTATTTATGAAACACACAAAAAAATTTATTGCAGTTGGAGCAGCTTTAACATTGGCAATGTCTTCTATGACAGCATTTGCCGCTGATTTGGAAATTGGCGGTGATGTTGACTATGTTAACACTACTATTTATAAGCTTACCCTTCCCACTACTGAAGGTATGAGTTTCAGACTTGATCCTCAGGGTTTAGCTTCCTTAGATGGCGAGGGTGCTTCGTATGATTCCACCAAGGCAGGTCTGATTGTCGGAGACGGCACAATGACAGCTAAAAATGAGAGCTCTGTAGACGTTAAGCTTTCCAGCCAATTCTATATTGTAGATTCTACTGAGAAGGCAGAGGACAGGGTTAAGCTTGTAGCATCAACAACCGGTATTACTAAAGATGGCGATAATAAAGAATCAACGCGAGAGATTGCATTGACCATTACTTCAGACGATAAGGATACTACTACTACTACTGACCCGGTAATTGATGTTATCAAATCTACAGCAGCAGATGCAACTGGAGCAGACTTTACTATGAAGGCAGCAACATATGAATTTAAGAAAACTGCAGATGGTTATGTATATGAAAAGAAGTCTGATAGTGCTGGTTCTACTGTAGAGATGACAATTGGCGGTAAGATTGCAAAGGATGCTGACTGGAGCGCTTATAGTAAAGCTGGCGGTCCTACTATCACATTACATGCTGTATTTGAGTTCAAAAACGCTGATGGTAGTGCGATTGATGTAACACCTGCAACAACTTCAATCAGTGGTTCTGCTTATTCAAGAGCAAAAAAAGACAATACCTATACAATTACTTGGGGAGCAGATGTTCCTGACGCAAGTAGAACAATTAAATCTGTAAGGAGTGCAGTTGATAAAGATATGACACAAAGTCCCGTAGTTCTTGACTCATCAGTTTATAGTTTAAGCGGCACAACCTTAACAGTTGATGGTACTAATGGACCTTTTGGAACTGGTGCTGTAGGTGCTAAGCGTTATTTGGAAGTAACTTTCGATAATGGTACTAAAATTGTTATTGAGGTTAACGTAACTGCATAACTTTGTTTTATATTTGAACATTAGGACAATGTCCTGTCCAACATGTAAATTGCGTAGAAGAAACCGTTCTATGGTTTCTTCTACGCAATTACTTTTATTCTGCACTATGTCATTTTCTCAGTTATCGCATTTCTGAATAATTCCTAATAATCTCTTCCTGGTTCATATCAATTAAAATTTCATTAACAATCGACTCACTTAAGTGCCTCGTATACTGCTTA
>CAZRZM010000290.1:0-2042 GCA_964604575.1 uncultured Acetatifactor sp. | reverse complement strand
ACGGTTCTGTAAACCTGGGAAACCTTAATTTCGGATACTTCTCAAGATCGTTACTTGAGGATACATTTTCCATAAAAATTACACCTCCACATCAAAAGGGAAATCTAATCCCAATTCATCAAAATATGGCTTTAATTCCGCATCTATACCCTTAATTTCTGCCTGTAATTTACGAATTTCCGCCGCCACTTCATTCAAATCAATTTCCGGTTCCGGCTCAAAAGTATCTACATATCTTGGTATATTCAAATTGAATCCATTTTCCCTGATTTCATCCATTGTTGCTACATGAGCATACTTGTCTACATCCACACGTTTCTCATAAGTTTCAACAATCTTATCAATATCAGACTCTCGTAAAATATTCTGGTTTTTACCTGCCTCATATTCCCTAGATGCATCGATAAAAAGGATATTATCTCTATTACCATTACGCTCACGTTTAAGAACAAGTACACAAACAGGAATCCCCGTTCCAAAGAAAAGATTTGCAGGAAGTCCTATAACTGCATCCAGTACATTTAATTTTTCAATCAAATATTTTCTTATTGTTTCCTCTGCTGCTCCGCGGAATAATACACCATGTGGTAACAATACAACTGCACGACCATCCTCATCCATATGATGAACCATATGCTGTACAAATGCGAAATCCGCTTTACTCTTCGGCGCAAGTTTTCCATACTCGTTAAAACGCTCATCTTCCATAAACTTCATGTCTGCTGACCAGTTGGCTGAATACGGTGGATTTGCCACCTGCACACGAAATTTCATATCTCCAAAATAATCATTTTCCAGAGTATCTCCATTGTAAATATTAAAATATCTGTATGGAATTCCACGCAAAATCATATTCATTCTAGCAAGATTGTATGTTGTTGATGTAAGTTCCTGCCCATAATATAAGCGAACATTCGCATATTTCTTAAGTCGTAATAACAGAGAACCGGAACCACATGTAGGATCTGCTGCCGCCTTTACATCAGTCAAACCAAGGCACGCCAACCTACACAACAATTCAGCCGGACCTGCCGGTGTATAGAACTCTCCCGCTTTCTTTCCTGCTGTTGCCGCAAACTGTCCAATCAAATACTCATAAGCATTCCCTAAGACATCTATTTTTGTATCCTCCATAGAGAAATTAATTTCGTCCAATGCAGCAATAATCTTCGCTATAACCACACTTCTATCTTTTACGGAATGGCCAAGCTTTGTGGAATCCAATGCCATATCAGAGAATAATCCCTCAAAATCATCCTGACTTTCGTTACTGATTGTAGACTCCATCAGCGAATTAATAGCCGATTGCAAAAATTCAATGTCAAAGGAGCGGTTCTCTACCATCTCCACCAATTTACGGAACAAATATTGTGGTTCAATAACATATCCCAAATCACGCAAAGACTCTTCAATTACAGCTTCCTTGTATTCGTCATCCTTCCATGCGTTTTCGTATGTAATATTATCATCCTTAAGCAGATTTTCCATATACTTTTCTGTTCTGTCTGAAAGGTAGTAGTAGAAAATCATTCCCAAAATATAATTCTTGAACTCATACGCCTCCATATTTCCCCGAAGTGCATTTGCCATAGTCCATAGTTTATTGCAAAGTTCCTTCTGGTGTAACTGTATATTGTTATCCATTGTTCCTTTTCTCCTTTATTAGTTACTATACTTTTCAACTATTGATTTCATGTATGCCATAATACGATTTACAAGTGCCTTTTTCTTTAACAATGGCATAGTAATCGTAATGCGGTCTCTGATGTCGCCCGGATTTATTACACTGGTAAACTCATACTCTGCTATGAATTCTTCAATCATATCTACTTCCAAATCTTCCGCTTTTGCAAAAGCCAAAATTTCTTCATGCTTCTTACGATTTTCAAATTCATTGTACAGAGCATCAATATCCTCATCACCGTTTAATCCAGACACTACTTCATCCAAGAACGCTCTCAGTATATCAATTTTCTTGTGAAGATACATATTGTCTGAACGCTCTAACTCGCTCTTGATATGCTCAATATCCAGATCTCTCG
>CAZRZM010000289.1:0-2055 GCA_964604575.1 uncultured Acetatifactor sp. | reverse complement strand
TTCGGGAGTTAATGAAAATGGGTCTGTGATGACGCCGTTCTCTGAACGCTTCACCTTGTCTACCTCTTCTGCCTGTGCCTCAATAGACATATTCTTGTGAATAATACCGATGCCTCCCTGCCTTGCCATGGCAATTGCCATGCGGTGTTCGGTAACGGTATCCATTCCTGCACTCATCATAGGAATGTTCAGCTTAATTTTCTTTGTAAGCCATGTAGTCAAATCCACCTGATTCGGTACTACCTGTGAATATGCAGGTACTAAAAGTACATCATCAAAGGTAATGCCTTCACCAATAATCTGTCCCATTTTCTCTCCTCCTGTATGATTTTTGTCTGTATGAAATTTATTAATTCAAATGAGTATATCAGAGTTTCCGTTTGCGGTCAACCTATAATTTATTCATTAAATACTTTTCTGGGGGCCACGTTCTTAAGCACTTTCACCAATTCTTCGGAAGGGCTTAAGATAATTTTTTCACCGCCTTCATAGAACATTGCATAACGCAGGTCAGGCTTCTGCACTTCCCTGATACTATAGTCCCTCACCTTAACCTGACGGCTCTTGTAATTGTCCAGATGATGGGACTTTATGGGTGCCATGATTTCCATTCTGTCAAGACTGTAGGTTGCCACTCTTTTCCTTCTGGTCTTTGCCATAATCTTATCCACTACAAGTTCTTTGTCCAGATACAGATATTCAAATTCCAAATCCGTAAAAAGATTCACCAGATAAGAGCCAAATCCGGTAAGTACTGCCACCATAAGTATGTATGGAATAAAAAACATCCCCAGACATAAAATAACCGTAATAATAATCAGCAGCACTCTCACGATTTTTGCTATTACAGACTGTTTTGCCTTTACCAGGCATTCCACATATGCGTCACTCATTTTCTTTCCTGTCCTTTGCAATTTTTTGTTTACAGCTCAATAAATTCATGATATATCAATTTGAAATAACTTGCAAGCAGGCTTTGGGAAGAATTCATCTTTTCATTCTTTTTTTAGATTCCTATAAGATTTGTTTCATTGACATTGCCCTCCGAAACCATTATCATAAATAAGGTAAATACAGACAAGCACTAACGGTTCTATAATGGCCGGATATTTTCAATAAATATTCAAAAACAGCACGCTCAGAAAGGTAGGTATGTTACATGCCGGTAATGGACGAATTTCAGGAAGAACGGGAAGCCTTAAAAAACGGACCGCTCCGGGACAGAATCAAATACTTTATCTACTATTATAAATGGCAGACCATTGCGGTTATAGCCGTCATCGTTCTGGCAGTCACGCTGGTACACGATATTACAACAGCCAAAGACACTGCGTTTTATGCCGCATTTATCAACAGTTCAGAACTGGAAAACTCAGAAGAATTCAACAACGCATTCATTGCATACGCCGGTATTGATACCAACGACTATGATGTTACATTTGATACCACCATGTACCTGCTGGGCAGCGGCAGCGGCGACCAGTTGAGTATCGCGGCATCCCAGAAGCTGGTTGCCTATATGTCAACCGGGGAACTTGATATTTTCGGTGCCAACTATTCTCTTTTTTCCGATTATGCACACTCTTCCTATCTCTATGACCTGCGGGATATCCTCACCGAAGAACAGTTAAAGGTCTGTGAGCCGTACCTCTATTATGTGGACCAAACTGTTGTGGAAGCTATCGAAGAGGCGGAAAGCAGTTTAGAGCCTGTTGACATGCCCAAAATTCCTGACCCATCCAAACCGGAAGAAATGAATAACCCTATTCCGGTTGGTCTGTTTACAAACGAACTTGATGCGTTGACCGACTACTACTATCTCAGTGAGGAAGGCTCTGTCATCGGTGTTCCGGTAAATACGAAAAATCTGGATAATGCGGTGAAATTTATCGAATTTATCACAAGATAATCAGTTTTATACTCTACTACATCCATCTTAGGGATATAACGAGGCTCTATTTTATTGCAGTATTAAAGGATATCGTCAAGTAATTCACCGGACACCAATCGGACAACCGCTACAAAATGCTTGCGGCACTTTGTAGATTGTGGTAT
>CAZRZM010000288.1:0-2149 GCA_964604575.1 uncultured Acetatifactor sp. | reverse complement strand
TCCAAATAAACGGACTTACAAGGGCGACCAACCCATTTTTTGACTAACACCAAATCAAATTAAGTTGTTTCATAAGGTGGAGTAAATTTAGTCATTCAACAAATCGACCAAATTAGTTTTACCCTCTTCATCAGTGTGGAGATAATCTGACATTAGAAATATATGATGCGGCGTGGGAATTATTTAGAGAATTGTGGAATGGAAATGCCATACGTCATTTAGGAGTGCATACCAGCAGGGTTCAAGATGATGATTTTATGAGGCAGTTGGTGCTGTTTGATGAGGTAGATTATGACAGAATAGTTATTTAGTAGGAAGGGAGGAATTTCTATGGCATTTGGGATTGGTACGAATACAAAAGGAGCAGATGCCGGTTTCCAGGATCTTCATACTGGAAAGTTTACAGAAGTTATGCTGATTCGGGATAACAGAGATATGGATTTGTTTCTTGAGAAGCAGCACTTGTGGACAGAGTATCAGCGCAGGCGGCATTTGGAACATGATGCAGCGGCTTGGGGAACGGATTGGCGAAGAAGAACGCCATGCCGTGAAACAGATGAATGCCGGACAGTCAGAGGGGGAGAAAACGGTGCCGGTTCTGTTTGAGGAGATGGACGGGGTCTGGCTCAATATGCAGGATGAACGCCACAGAAAAATGAAAAAGCAGGAAATGAAAGTGTTTACCATGTATGAAGGCTGGGATGCCGAAAAGGAGAAAAGAGGCAGGAGCACCCTTGTGGAGAAGGTAATGTTTGCGGGGATGGAAAAAAGTCCGGAATTCCATGAGAAGCGGGAAGCCTGTATCCGGAAAAAATATAATGGGGATGAGATTGGGCAGCGGATACTGAACGGGGATGGCGGGAGCTGGGTTAAAGAGCCATACGATCCGGATGTTATCTTTCAGCTGGACAGGTATCACATATATCAGGAAATTCTGCGTAAAATCAGCGATAAGGGAGCACAAATTGAAATACGCCGCCTTTTCGATGAAGAGAAAACAGAAGAAATGCTGGAATATATAGAAGTGTATGCCACAAGCGTGGAAAGCCCGGACGAAAAAGATAAAAAGAGTAAAAAGGCAAGGGAATTATATCAGTATCTGAACAACAATAAAGAAGGATTACTGCCCTGGCAGAAACGCGGGACAGCTATACCTGAGCCGGAGGAAGGGATTCTCTATAAAGGGATGGGAATACAGGAAAGCCAGAACTGCACGGTGATTACGCTGCGGATGAAAAACCGGAGAATGAGATGGTCGGTAAAAGGAGCGAATAACCTCGCAAAAGCCTTATACCGTAAAGAAAACCGTGAACTGGTGGAAACCATAGACAGATACACGGATGGACTTGTTTTTACGGAACAGATGCAGGAAATAATAGAAACATTAAGTGCAGCCAAGGCACCGAAGAAAGACGGAAAAGGAAACCGATATGCGGACATCATGAACCGCCATATGCCATTACTGGATGCCATGCAGACAGCTTCAAGAAAAGCATTCAAGCGAGCATTCAGCTATTAGGATACAACACATGGAAATATGACTTGAAAATCGAATTATGAATATCATTTAGAAAAATGAGAAAGTTGCCAACATTTACTTGACACAAACATGGAAAGAAGAGGGTTTGACAGCTAAATTTATATATGCAATAATGGAACCAGAGGAAAACGGTTATGATAGCTGAGAAGAGTTAGTTATCGTTTTGCGGTTAGTTAAATTTTTATCGCATATTGCCGATAATATATAAAGCAATATTTATATTACATAAACTAAGGGATTTCCATGACAGATACCTTTTGTGCGAGTATGGGTGTGGTAATTATGAAGTACAGAAAACAATATTTTATTTATGGTGCAGGAGTAGTGGCATATCAAACTTATATAGCGATAAAGGAATTGTATCATATTAGTCCTATATATTTTATGGTAAGTAATGCTCAAGGAAATGCGGAAAATCTTGACGGAATTCCTATCAAATTAATTAGTGCCTTTCGGGAAGAAGACAGAGAGTTGCCAGCGGTAATTGCTACTCCTGAGATATATCATGAGCAAATAATCCAGGAAATCAGAAAAGTGGGAGTGCGGCAATGGTATTGTATAGACAGTCATACGGAATATTGCCTTATGAGCGAATATTTTCGTAAAAAA
>CAZRZM010000287.1:0-2174 GCA_964604575.1 uncultured Acetatifactor sp. | reverse complement strand
AAACGATGAAGGGAGAAGATATGGGTTATATTAATGCAAATGATATTTTACCGATAGAATTAATCAATGAAATTCAAAAGTATGTACAAGGTGTAAATCTTTATATTCCTAAGATTCCTGGGAAGAAAAAAACAGATAGTAGCTATAAACATGAGTTGTATGAGAGGAACAAGGAAATATATGAGCTGTTCCAATCGGGTAATAAGGTTTCAGAATTGGCGAAAATGTATTATCTTTCTGACAAGAGTATTTATCGAATTTTAGGACAAATGAAAAAGTAGTATGAGTGCGGGAGAGACTGTGGAATGCGGTTTCTCTCGTTTTGCATTCGAACAAAGGTTGAGAATGACACAGGAAGAATATGATGATATTATTTTCTTAATGTATATTTATGGAGGGAAACATGGAAGTTCAATTTAGAGAAATGTCGGAGGAAGAGTTCAAAATTTTCTATGAAAATAGTATAAATGATTATGTGAATGATTTGATAAAATCGTCTGTTATTACTATGGAAGAGGCGTTTGCGGAAGCTAAAAAGGAATTTGCAGAAATGCTTCCGAATGGGTTGGCTACTAAGGATAATGCATTAAGGATTATTGTAGATGTGTCTGAAGAAAAGGCTGTGGGTGTAATTTGGTACTTATTTGAAATGACAGATGGCATAAAACAAGTTTTTCTGAGTGATTTTATCATCAAAGAGGAAGAACGTCGGAAAGGATACGCATCTGCGGCTTTAACAGAAATGGAACGGGATGCCCGGAGAAATGGTTGTGCAGAAAGCATTATATATGTTTGGAAGCATAATTCACCGGGAACCAACTTATATACCAAAGGTGGGTATGTTGCATTTAGGGAATTGGATGATGGAATGTACATGAAAAAAAGAATAAAAGGCTAGGTAAGATATGAATATAAAAGAGTTAATTGATACTAAATTTAGAGGAAATGTGTATATTGTTCAGGATAATAAAGTTTTGTGTGAAAAGGTAACGGGTTTTGCGGACTTGGCAAATGAAATTCCGAATTCATTGGACACGAAATTTGCCAGTGCATCAGCCGGAAAAGTTTTTGTTGCTGTAGGAATATTGCAGTTGATTGGGGAGGGAAAATTAAAATTTGATGATACCCTGGGAAAACTGCTTGATATTGATTTACATAACATTGATGCAGAGATAACAGTAGAACAGCTATTGAATCATACTTCGGGTGTTCCAGATTATTTTGATGAAGCTGTTATGGATGAGTATGAAGAATTATGGGTGGATTATCCTAATTATAAAATCAGACGAAATAGTGATTTGCTCCCACTCTTTATTGACAAACCTATGATGTATTCTAAAGGTGAAAAATTTCAATATAACAATACCGGTTATGTACTGCTTGCCATGATAATTGAAAAAGTGACGGGACTGTTTTTTGACCAGTATCTGAAAGAAAATATTTTTGATGTATGTGATATGAAGTCAACAGGGTATTACGAACTGGACAGACTGCCGGCAAAGTGTGCAAATAACTATATTTATTGTGCAGAGACAAACGATTTTCGTACTAATATATTTTCAGTTGATGCAAAAGGTACTGGGGCAGGTGGAGCATTTATTTCGGTAAAAGATATCACTAATTTTTGGAAAGGGTTGCTGGAAGGAAAACTAATCTCAAAGGAATTGGTTTCCAAGATGTTTAGTAGGCAAAGCGGAGACGGAATTGACTCAGAGGAAGGCTATTACGGTTATGGTGTGTGGCTCATTGATAATCCTGATGGAAAAGATTATGTGTATTTTCAAGGTTGTGATCCGGGAGTAAGTTTTATTTCTGAATATAATCCCAATAACGGTATAATATCCGTTCTGGTAAGCAACTATGGAGATAATGTTTGGAAATCTTTATAGACAATAAGTTTCCAAAGAGCTATAGTATTTGTATTAATGTAGGATAAGTACAAATTTTGTTGCCGGAAGATTGAGCTATAATATAGAATGTAAAATGCAGTGAATATAGATATCATGCCATCCATACAAAGCTAAGCTTGTCAATGTGAGTGAGTATATGCTGAAGCATGGAAAAAACATACAAAAAATAATTGGAGCGTATGAAAGAACTCAGTAAAGAGCGTGGCGGTTGTTATGCCCTATATTTTGTGGTAAATGGAAACTGGAAGTGATATAATCAAAATT
>CAZRZM010000286.1:0-2181 GCA_964604575.1 uncultured Acetatifactor sp. | reverse complement strand
AGCTGGAAACAGAAAAGTATGTGGAAGGAGGAATGAGGATGTGTGAACTGATACAGAAATACTGGGACAGCGGACTGGAAGAAGGAATAAAACAAGGAATAGAACAGGGAATAGAGCAGGGAATCAGGGTATTGATTCTTGATAACATTGAAGAGGGGTATGACAGGGAAAAGATTGTGTCAAAACTGGTTAAACTGTTTGCACTAAGCAAAGAGCAGGCGGAAGTATACATCAGCAAATATGCAGTGCACGTTTAGCTGTAAGGCGGAATGATTACAGAAATATAATAATATTGAGGAGATAAGCACTATGACTGTATCAGACACAATTAGAAAGCGAAGCTCTACAAGAGGGTATAAGGCGACTGAAAAAAACCCACTGAAAAAACCCCACCCAGCCATCAAAACTGAGTGGGGAGTGGTTGTTATAATCAAATTGTAAGAAGTGTTCTCCAGTTGCTTGGAAAGCCAATATGTTTCAAGGAAATGTCTGACTCGTATTCATCAATTAAGGTTTCAATTTCAATTAGTACATGAGCATTCCATTGGTTTGCATCAGGATAAAGGAACTTAAGCATTAGTAGCTGGGAAAATAACTTTCGGTCTGCCTGATAGGTGATGCCTCTTGGCATTTTAGGGATTGCAGGGAAGGACCAATAGTACAATCGTGAATAGTGTGCGCAACGATTTCGCAAATCAGTAATGCATCTTAGCCAGCTTTCCAGACATTCAGCAGAAGTGTGGAAAGACTCATGTGCGACTTCTTTTTTGTCGGGTGTTCGCATGTTGGCGTATAAGTAAGAGAGCATGCCCATTGAGAAAAACTCGATGATGACCCATATGGGAAACCTGCCACCGTATTTTTTAATGTGATGTTGCACAACGGGAGTTCGTTTGTTTTCGGAAATGCAGGTTTGAATTTTTTCAAGGAATCTCACGGAGTCGTGATGGGTGCTATAGGTGGTCGGTTCAAGATAGCCAAGTGCACCGTAATTTAAAGCCAACTGTGTCGAAAGTTGCGTGCGAGTATAAAATTCAATTTGTTCAATTGTTTGAAAGACAACGGAACGTATGCGACTGTCAAATTCATAAATGTGTTTGATACGGTTGAATTTAATGCCGTGGATGTAAGTGCCATCTTTTTTACGGAAGGGCAAAAAATACGCAGACAAGCGATAATAGTTTGCTTGATTCAAAAAAGAAATACATGATTCTAAGTCCTCAATATGAAATCCTTTTACCTCAATTAAGGCGGCTTGCTCTTCATATGTAGTTGGACGTTTAACATCCAGTGCTTTGACGACTTTGTCTTGTGTGTTCACAGCCATAATGGTATCTCCTGATAAAAAAATGTCTCCCCATGGGACACATCACTTGCGTGAGAGGTGCGGGGAGTCCTGTTGACAATAGTATATGCAATTGAAGGAGAAAAAGCAATAGATATTCAAAAATTTTTGAGGATTTTTTGAGATTTTTTGAGGATGGATCAATTCATATTTCAACAAAATGCGTTTTGCTGAAATGAAAGTAACAAAATAAGCATAGAAATTTCAAGTTTGATTGTGTCTCGTCAGATTCTGGTGGGGTATTTTACATACCGTGATTATTTCGTTACATGAAGGCTCTCTGAAGTCCGGAAACGGAGCTTGTCAGACTTCCCTCAGAAGAACAGAGCGGAGGCGATTGCAGTGAGTATTTTTGAATACGGTGCGGAAAAAGAGCTTGTTTTATTTCGTGCAGCAGAGCGCGAATAAGAGTTGGCCGAGGGACGCGAGAAGGGGCTGTGTGCGTTAATTGATACTCTTAAGAAATTCTGCACTGATACTGACAGAATTTATATTGAAGTAAAAAAGTATGCGGTTTATGCAGATTTGACGAGAGAGGCGTTTGAAAAGGATCTTTAGGACGGTGAGTTTTTTAAAAGCTGAATTCTGCTGCCTGAAGACGGAAGTTCGTATTGTCGATAATTGTCGACGAAAAACTGTTTGCAAATATTGGAAAATAATGTAATATAATCTTGTAAAAGGGAAAACATATAACAAGCAAATGAGCGATAGTCTGCGGCAATATATTTGTTGTGGATACCGCTTGTTTTGTTATAGACGGACCAAATTATTTCTTATAGGGGATTAAGGTGGAACATATATTTTCTGCTTGCACATTTCTCCACCATATGCTATTA
>CAZRZM010000285.1:0-2204 GCA_964604575.1 uncultured Acetatifactor sp. | reverse complement strand
AGCTGGAAACAGAAAAGTATGTGGAAGGAGGAATGAGGATGTGTGAACTGATACAAAAATACTGGGACAGCGGACTGGAAGAAGGAATAAAACAAGGAATGGAGCAAGGAATAGAGCAGGGAATAGAGCGTGGAATCAAAGTGTTAATTCTTGATAACATGGAAGAAGGGCACGACAAAGAAAAGATTATATCTAAACTGGTTAAACTGTTTGCACTCAGTCAGGAGCAGGCGGAAGTATATTTTAACAAATATGCAGTTTTTGTCTAATCATCAGGCTGAATAAGGAACACAATAGCAATTAGAAACCGAAGTTTGGTATTGTACCTCTGATAATATAACTGCTGCCTCAGTTGCAGAACTGGCATTTTTTTCAAAAATAGTTGTAATATATGGGAGAAGAATATATAATAGAATTTGGATAATAGAAAATGCGAAGCAGTTTCTATTATATATATAACAGAAGATTTAGTGCTTTTTAGGAGGTGAGATTATGAGTATTATGTCTGTAGGTAGTGGAATTTATGATTCCTATTCGCATATTTCCAGCGGGAAGAGAATTAATGCTGCTGCAGATGATGCGTCGGGGCTTGCCATTGCGAAAAAGATGGAAAGAGAAGAGACTGGTCTTGGCGTTGGTGCCCAGAATATACAAGATGGAGTTGGTGCACTGAATGTGGCGGATGGCGCTTTGGACGGGATTATGGGTTCTTTGCAGAGAATTCGTGAGCTTGCTCTAAAATCTGTGAATGGCATTAACTCTGACTCAGATAAGCAAATGTATCAGACGGAAATCACTCAGTTAAAAGAGGATATCCAGTCACTGGCTAAGAGTACTACCTTTAATGAGCAGAAATTATTGGATGGAAGCATGGCAGATATGGAACTGGCGATGAATCCTGATGGAAGTGGCATGAAAATCGGTATGGTGGACTCTACATTAGAAGCGCTGGGCATTGCGGATTTTGATGTGACGTCTGATAATTTTAATCTGGATGCCATTGATAATGCCATGAAGATGATATCCGGGCAAAGAACTGGTCTGGGGGCTTCAACCAACCGTTTACAGCATGCTTACGCATATAATACTTCGGCCCGGTTGGAGCAGTTAAGTGCCAGAAGCCGTATAGAAGACTTGGATGTGCCGCAGGCAGTCACTGAAAAAAAGAAGCAGGAGCTTCTTAATCAATATAAAAATCTCATGCTGAGAAATCGGATGGACCAGAATTCTTCGATATTGAGACTTTTTCATTAGAAAGTCTGTAATTTAGGTGTAACAATGAAAGAGCGTATAGAATGAAATCTATATGCTCTTTCATAAAAATGGAAATAGGTGAGAGATAGAAAAATACATAAGTTGTCGATAATTGTCGACGAGAAACTGTTTACAAGTATAAGAAAATAATGTACTATAATCTTGTAAAAGGGAAAACATATAACAAGCAAAAAAGTGATAGTCTGTAGCAGAGAACTGGTTGCAGTTATCGCTTATTTTGTTACAAATATCTGAATTTTGTAATTCCTGATATCTTTTCCGGTAATGAATATACTATCTGAATGTAATATTCATTTCCGGAGGATGTATAGATGGAATTATTTGCAAAAGCCGTTACAGTAGTGGTGCTGGCGGCAATAGATTTTACTCTGTATGCTTGTGTAAAAGCAGGTGCGGAAGCGGACAGGCGTATGGAGAATATACAAAAGAACTGGAGGAGTGAAGGAACAAATGGAGAAAAGGATTCTAAGTTATAGGAAGTATATTGACAGTCTGCTCTCAGAGGCTGATGCGGATACCGACTGGCAGCAGATTTGTGAACAGCACCTGATACAGATAGGATTTTTCCAGCATGAGAGACTGGTACATCTGATTGTAACCGTTATTTTTGCCATTCTGGAGATGCTGAGTATCAGTTTGTTTACTATTGTCAGCAATATGGACAAGGCAGCAGAAATGACAGTGCCGGGTCTGGGTCTGCTCTGTATCGTATTTTTTATTCTGCTTATCCCCTATATCCGCCATTACTGGATTCTGGAGAATGAAGTACAGAAGATGTATGGACAGTATGATAAAATCTGCGGCCTCTGCGGCTGTGAGGAAACTTTTCGGGTATTATAATAGTTCATCCAGTAACAGTTCAACCTTGCACCAGGTCACGCCGCCGGACCATAGTTGTTCCTATGAAGGCTGTATAAAAACGTCGGCAC
>CAZRZM010000284.1:1812-2207 GCA_964604575.1 uncultured Acetatifactor sp. | reverse complement strand
CCATTAATTATACTGTTTTTATTAATTCCAAGTAACAAATTTAAAAACAAAAAAATTTATTCGCCGGAAGAAGCACTTTTACTGATGAAGGAGCAGGGCATATTAGTTATTGTTACTACACGAGACAAAAGTGTGAATAAAGCAATTTATAATTTGATGCAGGAAATGGGTTTTCCTACGGATAACGCAATATTTGTTTATAATGATTATGTTAGCATGGATAGCCACAGCATCCATATCCAGCAGACAGATGTTATTGAACAAATTTCGCCCAAATTGTTTCGAGAGATACGACGCAATCAGGCAGAGGTGAAAGGATATTTTGCAATGAATCCGTGCCAGTATGATCAGGTTGATGAAAACAGACTGATTGGAAAAGGTGATTTTTCGACGGA
>CAZRZM010000284.1:0-1802 GCA_964604575.1 uncultured Acetatifactor sp. | reverse complement strand
TTCGATTTCGAACATTTGAGTTTGTTGCTTCGGAAATACAAAAAACTAAGATAGCAGGTTCGATAGCGGAACTAGGAGTTTTTCAGGGTGCTTTTGCAAAATTATTGAATGAAAAATTCCCATCCAGGCAGCTTTTTCTGTTTGATTCATTTGAGGGGTTCATCCCTGAGGAGTTTGTAACAGAACAGCAAAAAGGAAATTGTGATGAAACATTTCAAGATTATTTTCGACAGACTGATGTTACCCGGGTCACACGTTGTATGCCACATCCGGAGATGTGTGTTATTAGGAAAGGATTTTTCCCGGAAAGCATTGAGAAAGAGGATTGGAAAGAACAGTTTGCTTTTGTTTCCATAGATGTTGATTTTGAGGAATCTACTTTGGAAGGGTTGCGTTTTTTTTATCCGCGCTTAGTGGAAAATGGCTATATTTTCCTGCATGATTATAACAATGACAGACTAATTGGAGTTAAAAATGCAGTAGAAAGATATGAAAAAGAAATAGGTATTGTATTAAAAAAAGTTCCGATATGTGATATATCAGGCACATTGATTATCACTAAATCAATGGAGCATAAGACGGAGATTGATGAAGGCTGGCAAAATTTTATAACGATGAAACTGTGGATGGATGCGAAGATAGAGGGCAAATCTTTTGATACCTATTTTTCAAACTACGATTATCAGCATGTGGCTTTATATGGTGCTGGAGAAATGGGGAAGTTGTTATTAAAAGAATTGAAAAAGACTTCTATTCAGGTTGATTATTTTATTGATTTGAGAGCAGCTCAATTACGGGAAGTCGAAGGCATTCCTGTTGTTTCCATAGAGGAAGCTGTGAAACACGCGGTGGATGTTGTTATCGTGACTCCGTTAGATCAGTATGAAAGAATTTATAAGGACTTATTAGTAAGAGCACCGGAAATGGGTGTTATTTCACTTAGGGAAATTGTATACGAATTGTGATGAGGTAGAAGAATGTTTGTGCTGGATGAAAAAGAACTTCATGCAATAAGAAATAATGCAGAACGTAACAATGAATTTCAAAGACAGATTAGGAAAAGGGATGTCAGATTTGGTAAAGCCTGCGATGCCGGAGATATAGTGGCGGCGTTTGAAACGTTGTGCGAAAATATGGACATTCAGTTGGAACAGGAACAGTTCGTGTATAGTCTTGATTTTAATTATATTATGGATATAACTATAGGTTACCGCTATGGTAATTTAACGCCTGATTACGATACTTTTTTGCATAGCAGTCTGATGGATATGAAAATAAGTAATCCGCAAGGTGACGGCTTTGAAAGGGATTACAATCGTATCCTTGATGCGATTACCGGGCTTACCAAAAGAATCTGTATTTTGTTAGAAGAACGGAAACCAAGTAATTATCAGGAAAAAATTGACTGGTTTGCGAATATGGAAAGTGGTTCTGCCCGCACCTTTAGAGAGGCAATACAAAGAATTTTATTTATTAATCAGTTAATGTGGCAAAGTGATCATAGACTAGTAGGATTGGGAAACGTTGATTATTTATTAGCACCATGGTATGAAAAAGAGGCGGGAGAACCGAACATCCGGGAAAAGTATTATTCGGATTTGCGGGACACGGTTCGAATATTACATAAAAATTTCTATTATAAAAGCAATATGTTATTAGGAGACACCGGGCAGATTTTCGTATTGGGAAAGAGTAATGAAAAAGGTGAGTACATTTATAATGATATTACTTTGCACCTAATTAATATTATTCGGGAATTGCAGCTTCCGGATCCGAAAATTTTACTTCGTGTTAATTCCCAG
>CAZRZM010000283.1:0-2222 GCA_964604575.1 uncultured Acetatifactor sp. | reverse complement strand
TGTACACGACCATTTCCAAAAAAATCAGAAAAAATGATATTTTCTCTCTGGTTGATACTTATTTTATGCCCTATGGTGTTGAATGCGACCAATATTCCATACTGGGTGAGATTGTGGATATGCGCATGACTACCAACAAACTGACAGGGGAGCAAATTTATATTTTAACAATTTGCTGTAATGAATTGACATTTGACGTTTGTATTAATATAATAGATTTGTTCGGGGAACCTCAGATTGGAAGACGCTTCAAAGGCGTTATCTGGCTGCAGGGATATATTAACTTTCCCGAAGAATAAAAAGTAAACCGGGTTTACTTAAGTTCCCGTAGTTAAATGGATATAACAGCCCCCTCCTAAGGGGCAGTTGGGGGTTCGATTCCCTCCGGGAACGCTTTTATTGATTTTCTTCATATAACAGCATGAATCCATTATAAGCTTCATCAGCAGCTTCTTTCAGTGGTTTCTCTCCATTCAGATATCCCCTGCTTCGTTCCTGAAAAATAGAATAAGTATCATCCGTTATTGCATCTGCACTGTAACCGGGTTTGTGAAATTCTTCCATAAGTGCAAAAAGCTTTTTTGTATCGTCAGAAGTATAATTATATAATGGATTATGTTCTTCTAACTCTTCTGTAACATAACATTCCAACTGCCCTGAAAGGATTGGCTTATAAATAGGAAATCCAGGCAGAAATCCAAACATATCAATACTGCGGTCCCCTCGTCCTGTTTCTTCAAAATAGGAAAGCAAAAATTTCAACAGGTCTTCTGCTGCTTCCGGTTCTTTGGTTTTAGAATGAATTCCGAACAAAAACTGTGTATGTATTCCATCTATTGGAATCATAGCATAATCCGGATGATGATATACTTTTAATAAGTCGCTTACACCCATAGGTGTAGAAGGCAAAAGTAAAAAGCTTCCATCCTGCTTTTCAAAAAGTAACTGAATATCAGTTCCGCAGGGGTATTGCTGTAGATAGGAATAGTTATAATAATTTTTAGAGTAGTTCGGTAATGTTGTAGCAGTTGCATTTTCCTGCTGTCGTTCATATATGATTTTGGCAGAGTACAAAAAGTTTTCTACACTTTCCAAGGTAATTATTCCATTTTCATATAAATCATCACCATAAAAATTATATATCATGGCAAGAAAAAGTTCCGGCATATCACGATAATAATAGGGAACCAATCCGGGGTCTTCCGGATGGTCTTCCAGATAAGCAGCCAGTTCATGAATATTTTGTACATATGGAGTTAGTTCCTGACTGCAAAGGATATATTTGGTAGAGAAAAACCAAGGTACCGCATACAAACCGTCATCTGTTTCATAAGCAGTTAGAATGTTTCCAAAGTATTTTTCATTTTCTGTGTAAGGAATTACTATGTCTGATAAATCCGTTAATAAACCTTTTTCCTGATATTTTTCCCATGGAAGGTAATCCAGAACATAGATGTCTGCTGCTTGTGAAGAAACAATTTCTGCATTGGTTATTTGAAGCATAGAGTTTGCTTCCTGCTTTGTTTCAGGAAGTTCGTCACAGCGAAAGGTATATTCAACTGTAACATTGGGATTGGCAATTTGGTATTCTGCCAGAGCAGTTTTTAAGGTAGACCGGTTCTGCCATGCCGTTACACGTAAGGTAATCTGTTTTTCCATATCTTCTTTATTTTTTTCTTCCGGCAAATAAGTGTACTGATAGTTGGAATCATAGATTATATATGTGTTGTCTGTTCCTTTCTCTATTCCGATAGCCAAAAAGTCGGATTTTGACATACTTGTTCCATCAGATGAAACCTGCAAAACCCATGAATCCTCAATATGTGTATATATTCCGGCATTTGTTACAAGTATTTCCTGTCCATAAAATCCGCCTAAAAAGGGCTGAGATTTTCCTTGTTCAAAAAGAAATTCTTTTTCAATAAAAATACCTTTGTTGTTTCCGGTAGACAAATCAAATATGCAATAAGGAGAATCTATATTGGATTGGCAGATAATAGTATTATCATCTGTAATAATTATTCCTCCCACTGGCCATGCAAGAAAGTTTAGGTAGGATTCGCCAGTTTCATTTTTAAATAAATAGATGGTGGTGGTATCTGCCAGCAAAATATTTCCAGTTGAATCTGCACAAATAAAGAGATAATTTATCATTTTGTCAAACTCCAGAGGAATAAGTTCCTCGGAGATACTATTGTTAATTCGTTTTGTAACAGTAAAGG
>CAZRZM010000282.1:0-2233 GCA_964604575.1 uncultured Acetatifactor sp. | reverse complement strand
GTTTGTGGTGTCTTAATTTGCCTATTGACAAAAGTCATTACATATCAGTTCAGCCATGAAATAATTTGTAAGCTGTGCGTGGGTGCTTGCACACAAAGCACTGATTATAAATTATTTCATGAGCGGAGCGCCCTCATATGAAATAAAAGATGAGCCGCTTTAGCGGCGACGGCTGCGAAGCAGACGCTTTTATGAATGCGAGGGCTGAACTGTTACAGAATAACAGAAATAGGATAACAGGGAATGCAGGGAAAAATCATCAGAGGAATTGCAGGTTTTTATTATGTGCATGTGCAGCAGAGTGCAGGTGCACATAAAGATGCAATATATGAATGCAAAGCAAAGGGAGTGTTCCGTAAAGACAATAAAAAACCGCTGGTAGGTGATGATGTAGAGATGGATGTGCTGGACGAGGAGCAGAAGCAGGGCAATATTACTGCAATTCTTCCCAGACACAGCGAACTCATCAGACCGGCGGTGGCAAATGTAGACCAGGCGCTTGTTATTTTTTCGATTGTGAAACCACAGCCTAACTTCAATCTTCTGGACAGATTCCTTATCATGATGAAACAGCAGGAGATTCCATGTATTGTCTGTTTTAACAAAATGGATATTGATAAGGAAGGTACAAGAGAAAAATACGAGGATATTTACCGCAGGGCGGGATACCGCACGTTGTCAGTCAGTGCCGGAGAGAAGCAGGGAATAGAAACTTTAAAAGAGCTGCTTGCCGGAAATACTACTACGGTGGCGGGACCCAGCGGTGTGGGTAAGTCGTCCCTTGTCAACTGTCTTCAGGACAATGTGATTATGGAAACGGGATGTATCAGTGAGAAAATTGAGCGTGGACGCCATACCACAAGACATGCGGAACTGATAGCGCTGGGAGAGAACACCTATATTCTGGACACGCCGGGTTTTAGTTCCCTTGGGCTTTTTGATTTGGAGAAGGAGGAACTGGCTTTCTATTATCCGGAGTTTACGGAATTTGAAAAATACTGCAGGTTTGTGGGATGTTCCCATATACAGGAGCCGGTGTGTGGTATCAAGGAGGCTGTAGCCACCGGAGAGATTAGCAGGATGCGGTATGACAATTACTGCCTGCTCTATGAAGAGTTGAAAAACCGCAGAAAATATTGATAACAGTTTATTCATGGGACATTATGCCGTTAAGGAGTTGTAAGGGACTCTTTAACGGTTTTTTTGTTGGAAAATCTATATTTATACCGGTAGTTCATTGCATATGACAAGGCAATGCTGACAATATGGACTATAGAATCTTATATTTGGAGGATATAGACCATGAAGAAAAAGGAATATTCGGTTGCAAAAAAGCAGGCAGCTTCCAGACTGCGCCTGGTACGGGAAAATGCCGGACTGACCCAGGAACAGTTTGCAGAAATTCTTGATATTACTGTGTCCGCATATAAGAAGGTGGAAAGCGGAGAAAATCAGATTTCTACAGCAGTTCTAAGAAAATTATATGATGTAATGAACGTTTCTACAGATTACATATTGTATGGCGACACAAAGAATCCGGATGGTGTGTGGACCACTGTATTAAACTGTTCGGAAGTGGATAAGATGTATCTGTTAATCCGGTTGTTATCCTATTTTACAAAAATAAAACCAGGCACTTTTCCTTTAAAGGGAGAGAGCCCCAAAAAAGAGGAAGAGATTTGTCAGCTTCTGGAAAGACTGCGTACAGATGAAGATAATATGTGACAAATCTTACTTTTGTGCACTTTTGTTGTGTATCCATTGGTACACATTGTGTGGCTGGTTAATATTGTCAAAATTGGATAAACTATTATGGACTATATAATCTACAGTTTTGGAGGATATAGGACATGGAAAAGAAGGAACTTACAAAAGAGAATAAGGAACAGACATTCAGAGTTCGGAAGATAAGGGAAGATTTGGGATATTCACAAGAGCAGTTTGCTCAGATTCTTGGAATTTCTACATCTGCATATAAGAAAATAGAAGCCTGCGAACGACAGATTTCTTTGGCTAATCTGAAAAAACTTTACGAAAAATTCAATGTTTCCACAGATTATATTTTATTTGGCGAGAAAGTTCTTGTCGATGATATCTGGACGGGAGTATTAAATTGCTCTGAGGCAGACAAGCTGGTTCTGCTGTTGAGACTGATTCATTATTTCTTTGCTGTCAAGAGTGAAGTTTATCCGATAAAAAGCGAACAGCTTAATAATATTGAGGACGTAGTACA
>CAZRZM010000281.1:0-2240 GCA_964604575.1 uncultured Acetatifactor sp. | reverse complement strand
AAGAAAAATCACCATCCTCCACAATGCCTGCTGACAGAAGCCCTGACACAGCACCGACTCCACAAAAAAATATTGAAGGCTAAACTGTTATTTTGCAGAATTTAACCAGCATTTTTCAACTGTTTGTCATCCATCTCATATAAAATTTTCAAAATAATAGGTGTACAGACACTGGACACAATTATCAATAAGATTACCGAAGTAAAATATACCGGTTCCAGCATCCCCACTGATAATCCTTTTTGTGCAACAATCAATGCCACCTCACCGCGTGTCATCATGCCTACACCAATTTTCAGGGAATCTCTTCCCTTAAATCCAAAAATTCGCGACATCAGTCCACATCCAATGATTTTACATAACAGAGCCACTATTACAAACCCTAAAGAAAATAATAAAATTGATGTATTCACATTATCAATATTAGTTTTTAATCCAATACTTGCAAAAAATATGGGACTGAAAAGCATATAGGAGCTGATATCCATTTTTTCTGCCACATATTCGGAATCCCGGATGGAACATAGGATAATACCTGCCACATAAGCGCCTGTAATATCTGCAATTCCGAAAACCACTTCCGCCAGATAAGCAAATACAAAACACAGAGTTAATCCTAAAATAGGAATCCTCCTTGTGTGAGGATATTTTTTATCAAGTCTGTCAAATATCTTAAAGAGTAAAAATCCTACACAAATCGCAAAAACGAAAAACAGCGCAGTAGAAATTACCACTTTACTCGGATGGGAGTCGGGATTTTTAAAGCCTACCACAAAAGTGAGAACAATAATACCTATTACATCATCAATAATTGCCGCACTTAAAATAGTGGTACCAATTTCTCCTTTCAGCTTTCCCAGTTCTTTTAACGACTGTACTGTGATACTTACACTGGTGGCTGTCATAATAACACCTATAAATACTGCCCGGTAGAAACCTTCTGAACCCCACGGAGCAGTACCATAGAATCCCATATATAAAAGAGTACCTCCTATCAATGGAACAAATACGCCCGCGCAGGCAATCATAAAAGCCTTGAATCCTGTTTTCATCAAATCTTTTAAATTTGTCTCCAGACCTGCGGAAAACATTAAAAGTACTACACCAATTTCTGCCATCTGAGTTAAAAAATCTGTCTGGCTTACCCATCCAAAAATACTGGGACCAATTAACAGACCTGCTATAATTTCACCTACAACCTGAGGCGCTTTACACTTTCTGGCTATAATTCCAAATATTTTTGCAGTAATAATTATAATTGCTAAGTCTCTGAATATGTTATAGGACTCCATCTTTCTATCCCTCTCCCTATTTTGTTTTATTCTTCAGACTTTACTACTGGAAATTCTGATTCTTTTTCTTCTACCGGAATGCTCTCCAGCGCATCCTCCACATTGTCAAATTCTTCATCACCATTGGACACTTTTTCTCTTACTTTGGCAATCCGGGCAACCTTAACGCCTTTATCAAGGTTAATCATCTTTACACCGGAAGTAATTCTTCCCAGAGTGGATATGTCTTCCATACGAAGCTGGATAATAATACCCTCTGTGGTAATCATCATAATTTCATGGTCGTCTTTTACCGCTTTCACGCCAATGACATCGCCGGTTTTCTCGGTAATCTTATAGCATTTCACACCTTTTCCGCCACGCTTCTGTATGGTAAATTCATCCAGATAAGTGCGTTTTCCGAGACCATTTTCGGATACAATCAACAGAGAATCTCCCTGCTTCTGTAACTGCATACCTACAATTTCATCCCCATGGGAGAGATTCATACCGATAACGCCCATGGAAGCCCTTCCTGTAGGACGCACATCTGTTTCCTTGAAACGGATACACATACCCTGTTTTGTCACAAGGAAAATTTCACTTTCTCTGTCTGTTGTCTTGACCTCTATCAGTTCATCATCATCGCGGAGACTGATGGCTGTCAAACCGTTTTTACGGACGTTGGAAAATTCCATCAGGGAAGTTTTCTTTACAATACCATTTTTGGTAACCATAAAGAGATTTTTTTCTTCATTATATCCCTCAATAGGAATCATTGCCGTAATTTTTTCGCCGGGAGAAAGCTGTAATAAATTAATAATGGCAGTTCCCCTGGCAGTTCTTCCTGCCTCCGGAATTTCATATGCTTTTAATCGGTACACCCTTCCCATATTAGTAAAGAAGTTCAGATAATGATGGGTATTCATCATCAATAAATCTTCTATGTAATCATCTTCGATTGTCTGC
>CAZRZM010000280.1:0-2248 GCA_964604575.1 uncultured Acetatifactor sp. | reverse complement strand
GTTTTTTACGTTTTATTACTTATCTCTCCAGATAATGCGTCCCTTGGACAAATCATAGGGAGACAGTTCCAGGGTTACCTTGTCACCCGGCAGAATACGAATAAAATTCTGACGGAGCTTGCCGCTGATTGTCGCCAGAACCCGGTGACCGTTTTCCAGCTCCACACGAAACATAGTGTTCGGAAGTTTCTCCACAACAGTTCCTTCAATTTCGATTACATCACTTTTAGACATACACATCCTCCATAAAAAAATTATTTGTTAGTTGTAATGCTTGACAGCATATTTGATTTCTTCATCCATGACTTTCTCATGATTTACAAGTCTTGCCAGCAGACCTTCCTCCACTGACTTATTAATAATCTGTATATGTTTGAAGCGCTTCTTTTTGGGCGAATCAATTAATTTTAATCTTCCGTCACATAAATATGCAAACTTTTCGTCCGCATCCACTATCACATATAATTGATTCTTATCATGGCCCGCTTTAGAAGTCGCGAATTTTCCTACCATAATAAATATTCCCTTTCCCTGCCTTAGATGTGGCAGTGAAGATGCCTTCCGCAAAATAACCGGAACCCACATCTGTCCGGTCCAAATCCCGTTTTTGTCGGAACGCATCTTGTGACCACAATAACCTGTTCCAGTTTCTTAATGGAAACAAGTTTAGTACAATGTCAGAATTTCAGGTTCTCCATCCGTAATCAGAATGGTATTTTCGTAATGGGCAGAGAGGGAACCATCCTCTGTCACTACAGTCCAGTCGTCATCCAGCCATTCTACATCTGCCCTGCCCATATTAATCATAGGCTCAATGGCAAGTGTCATGCCTGCCTGCAGCTTCAGACCTCTTCTGCGCTGGGCGAAATTGGGAATCTGGGGGTCCTCATGAAGACTGGTTCCGATACCATGCCCCACCAAATCCCTTACGATACCATAACCATATGGCTTTACATAGGCATCTATGGCATTGGAAATATCAAACAGATGATTTCCAGCTTTTGCCATTTTTATTCCTGCAAAAAAACTTTCACGGGTAACATCAATCAGTTTCTGTGCCTCTGGACTGATTTGTCCGACAGCATGTGTTCTTGCCGCGTCGGAATGATAGCCTTTATAAATCATTCCTGCGTCCAGACTTACGATATCGCCCTCCTGCAGAATGCGGTGTTTATCAGGAATACCATGCACCACCTCATCATTCACCGATACACAGAAGCTTGCCGGGAAACCGTTATAATTCTTAAAATTAGGGATTCCCCCCAGTTTACGAATCAGTGTCTCACCCATAATATCCAAATCCTTTGTGGATATTCCGGGGCGTATGTTTTCTTCCATCTCCTTGTGTACAATGGCGAGAAGTCTGCAGGATTCTCTCATCAACTCAATTTCACGCTCTGATTTGATTGTTACTGCCATTTTCTAATCCTTCTTTCATAGCTGAACTGTTATCCTAAGATTGCAACAATCGCATTAAATACATCATTCATATCGGCTGTTCCGTCTACAGTCTTAAGAACACCCTTATTGGTATAAAAATCAATCAGGGGCTGTGTCTGCTCATGATATACTTTCAGACGGTTCTGTACTGTCTCAGGCTTATCATCATCACGAAGTACCAGTTCCTGACCACAGGTATCGCAGATACCTTCTTTTTTGGGAGGAATATGCTCAATATGGTAAGTTGCCCCACAGGACAGGCAGGCACGTCTTCCTGACATTCTTTTTACAATGTTCTCATCGGGAACATCTACGTTAACAGCATAGTCAATAGACTCTCCAAGCTCAGACAATGCCTTATCCAGAACCTCTGCCTGGGGAATTGTTCTTGGGAAACCATCCAGAACATAACCGTTTGCGCAGTCTGCCTGGGCAACTCTGTCAAGCAGAATCTTAACAGTCAGCTCATCGGGAACCAGAAGCCCCTGGTCCATATATTTTTTTGCCTCCATACCAAGCTCTGTGCCATTCTTGATATTTGCCCGGAATATATCACCGGTGGATACATGGGGAATACCGTATTTCTCTGCAATCATCTTTGCCTGTGTACCTTTGCCGGCACCTGGTGCACCTAACATAATTATCTTCATACATTTCCTCCGTTTCTGCCCAATAAGGCATATATATTCTATCGTTTCTGCAATCGAGCACAGAACGCTCAATATTATTATTTTAACTGCTTTGAAAGCACTTTGCAAGATGAACTGTGACAAAAAGGGATTCGCACAACTAATTTATGCGAACCCCA
>CAZRZM010000279.1:0-2291 GCA_964604575.1 uncultured Acetatifactor sp. | reverse complement strand
CTGAATAGGGTATTTCCGTCTACAATTATGGAATTAATTGAGCGTCAGGATAAAAGTCGGGGAGTTAGTATTTTGGTTGCTCCGTATATTTCATAGAGAACAGAACAAATATGTGAAGATAACGGAATGGGTTATTTTGATTATGCTGGGAATTGTTGGTTTGTTGGTCATTCTATATTTCTGTCTGAAAAAGGAAATAAGAACCCACAACCCAAAGAGTATAAGGCAGTGTCCATATTTGAAAGGACTTCCGTGGTGTCTTCTTGTATTTTGCGCGAATTATTCGCAGATATAACGAAGATATGGAAGCTTAAGTATCTGGCAGAAAAAGTAAATTGCAGTATTGGACAGGTATCCAAACTGATGAATGTTCTGGTTGAAAATGCGTGGATGGAAAAATTGCCTGAGGGTTATAAGGTTATGGATCCAGAATCACTTTTGTTGGAATGGAGTAAGGATTATGGTAAGAAAGAGATAGTATCCTATGCTTGCTACAGTCTGGATAGTGTATCTGTTATTGAGGAAAGATTAAAAAATTTAAAGAAAGATATGGGAATTGATTCCTATCTTACCGGATTATCAGGGGGAGTGCGATATACGCCGGTAGTACGTTATAATAAGGTGCATGTATATATAGCACCGGAGGATATTCAGGAAGCAATCAGTTATTTGGACATGAAAGAAGTAAACAGTGGCGCAAATGTGGTTATTCTTTCATTAGAAAATAATTCATATATCCGAGATTGCAGGGTAATTGATGATTCGGCGGTAGTATCACCGGTGCAAATTTATCTAGATTGTATGCAGATAAAAGGTAGGGGAGAAGAAATGGCGGAAGCGGTTATAAGGAAGGAGATTCTTAGATGATAAGAGATGAAGATTTGAAAAGCAGTGTGGATTATTCGGAAGGTCAGAAAAGGGCTGCTCATAGAGTGCTGGTGGAACTGGTCAATATCTTTCAGGAATATGAAGAGGAAATTCGTGTGGTTGGAGGCTGGGTTCCGGATTTGATGTTTCCTGGAGAAGGTCATGTAGGAAGTGTGGATGTAGACATTATGCTTAACCATCTGACTTTGCACGATGAAGGTTACCAGAATATGTCGAGAATATTGAAGAAGAATGGCTATGCAGAACATCCGGAAAAGTATTTTTCTTTCGTGAAAACAGTGGTTGTAGATGGAATATCCTATGATGTAGATGTGGATATTCTTGCAGGAATGTATGGTGGAACGCAGCCCAAGAAAAGAAGTCAACATGTGCAGGGCATTAAGGCATTAAAGGCCACAGGTGGTAATTTGGCATTTGAATTTCCGGCACAGAAAATCAATGTGGAAGCATCTGGAAGATGAGGAAAGTGTTGAAATGATAAAACGAGATGCATTTGAGCAAGTGCAGGCATTGTTAAGTTTGATATAAGTATTCATTAATATTGATATTTTTAGAGGAGAGTGTATGTTCCATAAGAAGATACAGAAAGAAACCTTTGATAAAGAAAATTAAAAGCCAGTAATCAGAAGTAGCATTTGTACCGGGGAGAAAGTTGCTGGATTCCGGGATCTTCATACAAGGAAGTTCACAGAGGTTATGCTGATTCAGGATAACAGAGATATGGATGTGCTTCTGGAGAAGTATGATATATCGGTGGCGGATATAAAAACGGAGTGGTAAGGTTTGATTAATGTTAAGCTTACAATAAGAGAAAGGAAAATTTACTATGGGTTCTATTATTGCGAAAGATATTTATAATATTGTTTATAATAGATATAAGTTGGATAATGCATATGAATAGTGGAAGGAGTACCGTGAGAGAATTACAAATTATATAATTAAGCATACGACACCAGAGAAGTCTATTGCTATTTTCGGAGCAGGAGCATCCAATGACATTGATTTAAAACAATTATATGAGCATTTGGGGAATATTACACTTATTGACATTAGAGAGGAAGAGATGCAGAACGCTCTTGCTAAGTATGGTCTGGTTGAAAAGCCCAATATTACCGTAATAAGTAAAGATTTTTTAGGAATAACGAAAGAAGAGTATTTAGATGTAATTAACATATGCATAAAAGATATGAAAAAAGCGAAACAATTCTTTTCTCCTTTAATCACTGCACCTAAAGTTGTTGCAAGAATGAAAGAGATATATGATAGAGTTAATGCAAATCCTATAGATTTGGGAGAGGAAAAATTTGACTATACAGTAATGATAGGTGTACATAGCCAGATAAATGCATTTGGTGTTAGTCAAAAAATGGGTTGGTAAATATAGCATCATCTATACCGCCAGC
>CAZRZM010000278.1:0-2307 GCA_964604575.1 uncultured Acetatifactor sp. | reverse complement strand
ATGCGTACCCCATGGATTTGGAACGTTCTTCCGTTTCATCAATATCTAGATTTCCTCGATTTACCAATCTCTCATGAAGCACTTTTGGAGGCACATTTAAATAGATCACATAATCTGGCGCAGGTATTTTATACTCCAATCGATTGACCATAAAAACCAACAAATGATTGTATATATTACAACGATGCCATCGACAAACATAACTAGTAATTAAACTTCGATCCCCCAAAATCAAATCTGAATTCTGATCAATATGTTCTGCAGCATAATTAGATCGATATGCATATAAAAACAGACGCAAAAATCTAAATTGGTGCAACTGAGGATATCGATTGAACAGTTTCTCCACACTATTACAGCGACAATCAGCTTTGCTTTCACAGTAACAGGTAGTATGCGTAGGGCAGATTCCTTGAACTCTATATCCTTTTTGCTCTAGTATATACATCACTCGTTTGAATACGGTACTCTTTCCAGCTCCATCCAAACCTTCAAAGCAAATATAAAGTGGTTTATTCATTATGTTGCCTCCATCCATCAATCGTAGCAAAGGCCTGCATAATACCTCTCACGTTCTGATTAGAAAGTAAAGGTCGAATAGAAATACGGTGTTCTCTGCTGGCCATACAAGGAATCAACTCTCCGTTGGCAGATAACCGAACAGGAAAAATCCCCTCCCTACAATTTTCGCGAACTGAACATTTTCCACAAAAAACATATGGCTTTTGGGCTGCTAACTCATCTAATCGCAACAACACTGATGCACCAGAAACCAAGCTTATTAAACGCTTACGGATGCCCTCGCTATCAGAAATTATATCTTCCGAAACAATACCATGCGCGCGTATCTTATTATATAGATAATCTAATGTATAATAAGATTGAACTGCCAACGCTGGCAGCACAACTAAAGTAAATCCTCTTTCTTTCGTATAAACAAGTAACTCCTCTAAATCCCGTTCACTATCTTCATCAAAATAAACAAAATTGATTTTTATATTTTTGAATCCAACACTACAAGCAGCTTCAATTCCTTGCAAAACAGATGCTACTGACACTTGTCGCGTGGTTTGAATTCTTTGAAAACGTTCCTGATTAAGTGAATTTAATGTAATATTAATCCTTCGAAGCCCTGCCTTCCATAAATCCCCAGCCTGTTCCGAAAGCAAAGAACCATTTGTTATCATAGACAGATCTGGCAGATTTAACTTTGACAGCAGAGAAACTATCGTGCAAATGTCATTGCGTACAGTAGGTTCTCCCCCTGTTAACTTAAACTTCTGAAATCCCATCTCATGTGCTATTTTACACGCTAACTGTAATTCCTTAGGAGATAATTCATCCACGCATTCTGAATCATTTCCTTCCCTATGGCAAAAAAAGCAAGATAAATTACATTTATCTGTGACTGATACTCGAAAGTACTTACTTGAATTCAGCATAATATCTGTTTCTCCTACGTTTCATACA
This sequence comes from uncultured Acetatifactor sp., assembly GCA_964604575.1. GTDB lineage: Bacteria > Bacillota > Clostridia > Lachnospirales > Lachnospiraceae > Acetatifactor. The sequence continues at coordinate 837 of CAZRZM010000278.1, read as the reverse complement.
CTCTGGTTATAACCTCAAATATTGAATGTAGTATTTTGGAATGGTGTGGTAAAAACATACTCCGATAATTCATCTGCCTGATCAGTTGAAATGTATCCCATATATAAAAGTCTTTCCTCATATATTTTCAAAATCTCATATAATTCCTCTCCCGAAATGTAATCATATGATAAATTTTCAGGATTGCTATAATAGTTTAAATTTTCAAAGGATGCTTCTTCAGGTAAATATATACCATATTGCTCAGCATTATCCCAAAAATTTGATCCTGGTAACGGAACAAATTGATGTACAGCAACTTCATTTGGCCTGGTTCTCTCAATAATATCCAACGCCATTAACTGATCTTCTTTGTCCCCTCCCGGCAAACCAATCATCCACCATGTTTTGCAAGAAAGCCCTGCCTTTACACAAATATCAATTGCTTTCTCAATTTGAGCTGCAGTAATCTTCTTGTTAGCTGTTTTTAGCAAACGATCAGAACCAGCTTCCGCACCTATGCATATTTTAATACACCCAGCATCCTTTAACTCCTCCACTAGTTCCATATCTACCAAGTCCGCCCTTATCTGCATAATAAATTTTATAGGAAGCTGTTTTTCTTGTAATAATTTACAAAATCTCAACCGCTCTTCTTTATTCCAAAAGAAAATTTCATCTCCCCAATAGAGGGTCAATGCACCATAATGTTCCACTAACCACTCCAATTCTAATAATATACGTTCTGATGACATTATCCTTCCCATTTTTCCCCCAGGTGCCCATGAACAACAAAAATGGCATTGATATGGACAACACCGACTTGTCAATATGGTGTGGTGAGAATAAAGATTTAAT
>CAZRZM010000277.1:0-2343 GCA_964604575.1 uncultured Acetatifactor sp. | reverse complement strand
GCAATTATTGTGATTATAATTTCGGAATTCAAATCGCAGAACGTCTTTTAAATCTTGATAGTGTAAAAGCACAGCAAAACATATCTCACGGCGGCAAATTGAGCAAAACTCATATAGACTATCTAAGCGGAGAAACCTTGGCATACCGTGGCGGAGAAATTCCAACCTATATAAAAGGCTCCACTATTAACGAAGATATATGGGGTAAGTCTATAAACTGCGGTACATCTGCTCAGTTTAAATGGGAAGAAAAGCCTTTGGCTCTTGGGAAAAAGCTTACCTTGCTTGAAGAAGCATTAAATACAGAAGCAAATATTTCCCTTCCCAGACTTATTGCATTAGATGACGATAATGATTCCGATAAAATAAGCGAACTGTTTAGGTTGCTTTCAAAAGCTATTGATGAATATGATGCGGAGACATCAAAGTTTTCATTTATAAATGTCCCTTCCTTTTATCTTGTTGGCACAAAAATAATACAAAATGATTCTATAAAGTTTAAGTTGACCTGTGATCGAAAACACAGTGAATATGATGGTGAACTGTCGATTGCTGCGATTCAGAATTTTTTATCAGAAAAAAATCTTGATATCCATACTTCGGTCAGAAATATAAAACTGTCTGTTGAATATGGAAATGATCAGTGGACTCCATACAAGCCCTTAACAGAGTATTTGGAATTTATTACAGAAGATAATTTCTGTTTAAGAAACGGCAGATGGTGTTCGTTTAATAACTCATATATTGAACAGGTATTCAGAGATGTCAGCAGAGTTGATTTTGTAAATCATACAGAAAGCGACTGGGAGTTCAATAAGGAAAACTTAATTGTTTACGCAAAGGATAGGAATATTTTTTCCGACAGCGGATTACAGCAGTACGAAACATACTATAACTATAAACTTACAGAAGTCTTAAATGCTGTTTTGGTTCATCCGACAACTGTGCCGGTGGATGAAACTGCAAATCGCAGATACCGGTATGAAGTATGTGATTTTGTTGCGGAGAACGATATGTACTTTGTAAAAATAGGCAGTCCTTCTGACTTTGCCTATGCTGTAGATCAGGCAACACTCACGCTTTCAAAACTTCAGGTCGGCAACGGCAAAATCAAACTACCAGACGATAACGAGATATGTCCGCAGGCATTCCATTTAGTTTTAGTTTGTGAGGGAAGAAAAAAGATTATTGAAAAATGGCAAGATGTTTATTCAATTAACTTTTTAATTCATCTCGCTGATTTAAAACAGAGTTTAAACAATATGAATATCTCATTAACTGTTGATTTTACATATGATACAACAAATATGAAAAATGCCTGATGTTCGATTATAATATATGGCATAATTGAAGAAAAGCAAAATAAATGCTACAATTATTATCATCATTTAAACAAATCAATTCGGAACTTGCCTTAAAACGATAAGGTGTATCTGATCTATTTTGAATAGATTTTTGTTATGCATAAACCTATTCATTATTTCCCCATTCTGTAAACCTATTCAAGAGCTATCTGTTAGGCGCTCTGCCAAAGAATACGGAATACAAGCCTACAAGTCCATATCTCAAAGAGGACTTAAAGAAACTCGATGAATTTTCTAAGCAGGTGCGGTATATGAGCAAATACGGCATTGAAACCTTTGACGATTTATATGCGGACAGAGAAAAATTACAGAGCGAAATGGATAGACTGATTGTCTATCGCACCAAGCTGCAAAACAAAATCCGCAGAGCAGCACCCGCCGAAAAAGAAACCTTGCGGGAAGAAAAATCAGGCGTTACGGAGAAGATAACGGAACTGCGGAAACAACTAAAACTGAACAAAGGTATTGAGGAACGGTCGGTAAAAATCCAAGAGAAAACCGGCTTGCTTTATGCTAATGAATACAGAGCCAAAGAAGCCGAACAACATAGAAAATCACAGCGAAAGGAGCGATACGAACGATGATGTATGTAGATAATGAAGGCAATACCATAGAAAGAACTGGCGAAATTTATACGCTGCTTGACGAGATAACAGACCATCTTGCCACACTTACCAAAGAAGAGCGTATAGCGTGGTTTAGACAAACGATGTATGCCGAGCCGTTGAACTTTATTAGGGAAATTGATGGTACTCTTTATGCGGTAAGAGCCTTTTTCAAAGATGACGCAACTGAAAATATCTATGATAAGCCGGGACGGATTCTGAAAAAGGAGAACAATAAAGGGATTACAAAAAGAAAAATTTTCTTGCCAAAAATGTTCATTTATGATAATATAAATTTTGTTGTGAGTGATGCTCACAAATGCCGGCGTGTCGGAATGGCAGACGAGGCAGACTCAAAATCTGTTGTGGGCAAC
>CAZRZM010000276.1:0-2350 GCA_964604575.1 uncultured Acetatifactor sp. | reverse complement strand
ATGGGCTTTTCAGAGTAAATGCAACAGGGTGTTGCGTTTAACTTGAAAATTCTCGGCGGGAAATTAAGGAGTGGAAGAATAAAAAAGTTGTTGACAAAAGGAGAAACACATAGTATACTAACAAAGTCGGTTGAAAAACACAGACAAATGGGGTCTTAGCTCAGCTGGGAGAGCATCTGCCTTACAAGCAGAGGGTCATAGGTTCGAGCCCTATAGGTCCCATTTATATGGCGAGATAGCTCAGTTGGCTAGAGCATACGGTTCATACCCGTAGTGTCGAGGGTTCAAATCCCCCTCTCGCTATTATAAAAAGCCTGGAAACTTTGAGAGATAAGATGTTCTGGGCTTTTTGCTTTTACAAGTAATAAAAAGGGAAGAGGTCAGCAAATCATTGAATTTGTTGTATATTGTGGGGGAATAGATGTATATGGAATTGTTGAATGCCATAATTGCGGCGGCTACATCACTATTTGTAGTTATTTTATCCCAGATACTGATAGGCAGTAGAGAAAAAAGACAAGTGACGGACGCGGACAAAAATTATTTGCGCAGGGTTTATATTAACCCGATAAGATTTATGCTGTCGGAGAATTATTACCGTATTTATGAAATGGCAGAGGAAGAGGAGAAAAGACAAAAGCTTTTAGTTGTAGAAAGTCCTGTTGAGGTTCCGGACAAAGACATGGACTGGTTCGCGGGAGAGGGGTGTTATCTGATATCTTCATGCTATTTGACAGCGTGTCTGTTTGCATATATGGAAAATATTAGAAATGGTATTCCTTTTTTTAAGCTGTCCTATCATAATGATACGAAATTAATGGAATTAATTAATAGATTAGTGGTGGATTTCAGCAAAGACCTGAAAATATTTTATGTCATACAGAAGAATATAGGGAAGGAAGTTTATATTAAGGACGAAGAGCGGGTTATGACCTATAAAGAATTCTGTACATTATTAAAAGACAAAGAAAATTTTATATGGTATCAGTCGTTAATTGATTTTTATTTAAATATTGGAAATGACAGACAGAGACAACAAATATTACTTGGACATATCAAAGAACTGGCAGAGCTGTTTGACAAAGCAGTTTCAGGAGGCGATTCGGTCAGACAAAAAATGCTGGCGGAAGGAAAAATGCAGTGATAGGCGGTATTTCTTCTTTTCTGGAATTATTTGCATGGTTTTAGTTCCTCGGTGTGGTTTCGTGTGTCGGAATAAAGCTATTTCTTATCTTAAAATGGTATTCAGGGAAGAATTGCGAGGTATAGCGTTGGAGATTTTTTGTGGCAATAATCGCGGAGGTTTTTGTGTAGTCTGGTATGGACGAAAAGAGAAGAGAGTATATATAAGTCTGGTTGTCATAAAGCCTTGTGGTATGGTAGAATATCCCTGATAGGGGAGAATAGGTTATAAAATGTACAAATTAAAAAAGAATGTCAAAGCGAAAAGAACAGAAGCGCAAAGGAAGCCGGATGGGAAAGTAGGCAAGGCAGAAACAAGCCATGGAGCACGACGGTATTATGGGCATACTGGGTCAGTGAGGGTACTTCCTGTCGGATGTAGTGATTTAAAAAACAGTGATATGCAACAAATAAGGTTTATGAAATGTGTTTATGATGATGTCCGGCAGGAGCATACATGGTGTGAAGATGCTAAGAACAATATACGTTGCGGTATTTTAGGAGCTTTGGCTGATTTGAACAAAGCAGGGGAGTATTTACAAAGAAAACAGAATCAGAATAGGACAAATAAGAGAGCAACAAGAAGTAATTTTCCAATTCCGGGGTATTTGCCAGATGCAGTTCGTAAAGTCGCAAATGTTCTGAGCAGTGAGGGACTTGTGGTTTTTCCATTAGTTGATGGTTCGGCATATGGAAAATCAGCAAAAGGACCTTATGAGATATCTATAAATATCAACATTACTGCTGACACCTTTAATCTGAAAAAAACACTTATTCATGAGGCGTTTCATATTATTGGGGGATGTACTGACGAGGGGTGTGATACCACATGTCCGAATGACATGGAGAGAGATACTGCTTTCGAGGAGATATGTTGTAAGGAAAGCATAGAGACGGTTTCAGCAGATTGTTTTGCGCAATTTGTTATCCGGTGTGGTCAGCCAGAATGCGAAGAGTAAAAATCTGTTCAATATTGGGGAAAGATATGTATTTGGAGCGTTAATGTATAATCAGGTAAAGTTTATGTCCCGGGTGGGAGCGGTGGTAATGGGAAATAATATTACAACAGTTATTCAAAGTATAAAAGATACAAATAATCAAACAATTAATGGAAAACAGCTATCATTCTTTATAGCTGACTCTTTAATGTCACAAACATTGCATGTAT
>CAZRZM010000275.1:0-2377 GCA_964604575.1 uncultured Acetatifactor sp. | reverse complement strand
GGGGATAAATAGCATCAACAAAAATATAAATCCAATATACGAAAATCCAAAATGTATCATAATTAGTTACCTCAAAATTAAAGTTTAGCACAGTCTTTGAACTAACCAAGCAAAAAGTCTCTAATCATTTTCTCTTCGTTTTCATTCAAACGATTCATATGACCCCTGCCCTCCAATAAATATGTAGTACAGTCCGGGATTATTTTATTTGCCCGTTTTAAAACATCTCTGCCTGGAAAAAGGCAATCATTTTCAGCAGCCAGAACAAGAGTTGGCACCATACAGTTTTTCATCTTACTTTCTGAGACATCACTTGGCATTCCCGTTTTTACTTTTGAATAATCAATACTAAGCTTTGCCGTTACATATATATCTTCCGTAATATTATCTTCTGTCACTGCCATTGGAAGCATACATTTTTTCAGCCACTTATTTTCATGTGTTATCCAATACATAATCATCGGAAACATCATATTTATGCTTTTTATTGCAGGTGCATTCTTTATTCCGGACGGAACGTATAATACCACCCGATGAACTTTATCAGGAACAACACACATTGTTTTTGCTATAACACCTGCTCCAAAAGATCCCCCGAACATACTTATGCTCTCAAAACCTAATGCACCAATAACCTGTCCTGCCCATTTACCATAATCATAATTTTTCGCTGACAAACTGGTTTCTGCGCTTTTTCCCGGGTGTCCGACTGTATCTACTGCATATATATGAAAATCATGTAGTAGAAAATCACATGCCAGAAGATTATAAGCTGTTGTCGCATTTCCCCCATGAAAAACTAATAGCGGACTGCCTTCTAAATTTCCCGTCTCAATCAAATGTGTTTTCCCAAATGATGTATCAACCCATATATCTTTATATGGCACAGTTAACCTCTGTAGCTGAGTATCATACAATTCCAGTATTTTCTTTTTACCCTGCTCTGACTTGTATATCGTTTTCATGCACTCTCCGCCTGTAAACTTTGCTCCCTTAGCGTAGACAGTAACATATCCATCATTTCTACACCTGGCAAATGTCCAGTATTGGGAACCACTTTGTAACTTAAATAAGAATTGCCTGCATCATTCACCAGTGCTTTCACTTGCTTTGTTGAAGCAACTATATCTGTATCTCCTTGCAATATGACGTATGGAATTTTAACATTGCTCAATTGCTCCGAGAGATTAATTTCCAAGATTTCTCTCCAGTAGCTTCGCACTTAATATAGACCCCCATGGAAAATGTACAAATTTCTGAAATTTCATTATTAGAAATTATGTTTTTTCTCTTACTCATATTTCTTTCTCCAATCATTTTTCCAATTGCTCTATCCATGAGAAGAATTTATGCAATCCCTGGTTCTCTTCTCTTGTCTCAAGGAACATTCCTGCTGTATACCACGAGTGCGTATTCTTTTTATCCACAACAGAGTAGAGCTCGCATTCATTTCCTATATTCTTTGCCTTTTCATAAAATAATTCCGCACAGGAGTAATCAATTAATCCGTCATGCTTACTTTGAATTAACAGCATTAGAATATGATTTTTAGTCATCAAATAACAAGGTTCTCCCTGAGTCCTGTCATAATCTTTCTCAAACAACTGATTTAGAAGAATCCTTACTGACGGCGACGGTTTTCCTGAGAAACTATACGGTCCTCCGACTCCAATAAAGCCAATCACGTTTGATACATCAACGCTTAATTCTTCCTGCGTCTGCTTACTGTAACAAAGGATTGCTGCTAAATGCGCTCCCGCAGATGGACCAGAGACAATCACTCTTGAAGTATCAACCTTCTTTTCATGCAAAAACTCTATTGCAGCATTAAAACCTGCACATACATCTTCTATTTGACATGGATACTTATTCTTTGGAGATAATCTGTATCCAAGTGAAACAAAGCGGTATCCTGCTTTTGCAATACACTGTCCAACAAAATCAAAATACTTTGGTGTACCCGCATTCCATCCGCCACCGTGTATCCATATGATTACTTTGTCACTCACAGGCTTTTTGGGTTCATAATATAAAAAGTACTGATTTTTATCCTCTCCAAAAGAAACAAACTCAGGTTTATATATTTTCTTTACCTGCAGCATTTTTCTGTATAAGCCAAAATAGCTGAGGCTCTCACGCATAAAATCATTCATTTGTTTTATTTTTCATCCTGCTTTCTTTTAAAACTTTTATTATGTAATAGCTTTCGGAGTCCTGTTTTTATTAACTTTTTTATCTCTCTTTCCTCTTCCGACGCAAAGCCTTTACGCATATACTCCAATCTCTTTACGAATCCATTCCTAATTTCGGCAAATTATTTAAACTAACTGTTTCTAATGTCTGTAGCTGCTGTACTGCTAACTGACGAAGCAATTCC
>CAZRZM010000274.1:0-2454 GCA_964604575.1 uncultured Acetatifactor sp. | reverse complement strand
ATGCTTTCATATGGTTTATGTCCTTGCATTCCGTCAATGGATTTATCGTGTATCCGGCGTTAATATTTATTTGAAGTTAAATAAATGATTAGTGCAGAGCACGGAAAGAACGAGGTAAACATTATGTGTAAAATGCGTGTAGTAGTAAGAAGAGAGATGCTCGGGGCAAGGGAGCAGGTATGGAGCCTTTGGAACAGCAAAGAGGTCATAGAGTATACTGGAAATCAGATAAAGGGTATGATCAAGTCAGGGCAGAAAGTATGTGGTCTGGCATTGAAAGAAAATGAACTTGTGCCTGATGCAGAGGGATTTTTCACTACGAATATTATGGAGCATAGGTACTGTGGGAATTACACCCCTATGCTTGAGAGTGAGGGTGTCACGGCTAACGTGTTCTACATTGTAATCGGTAGCCATGAAGAAAAGGGAGTTACATATTACGATTGCATTTCATCAAAATTCGAGCAGATAAGTTTTGAGCAATCGGATGTAAAAGCCTATATCAGACTGGGAATTATTTCAGGCGGCGCAAGGCTAGGGGCAGATGATAAGATTGAGGTTGCCTCTCTGGAATATGGGAAAGCAGAGGAAGCAAAGTCAGCAGCGAAAAAAGAGAGTGGAGAGAAAAAGAAATAAGGTTCTGGGCGTCCATTGGAAACAGTGGGCGCCTTGCTGGTTATAAGTGTTCCGGAGAGGATTTAGGGGGCGCATGGAGAAATGATTGAAAAGTACAGAGGTTATGAAATAAATGTGTTCTGGAGCAGTATTGATAATGGTTTTGTATTCTGCGTATTCAGTATGGACGGCGAGGGCATTATGGAGAGCAAGCCATATTTTTATGAAGAAAATGCAATGTCAGGGGCAAAGGAAACCATAGACAGAATGATTCAGAAAAAGGGGAAATGAGTATGTGCATGGACTGCCCTCCTGTTTTTTGAACCTTACATTTATTTAAATTATCTTACAGTAAAAAGAAAATCCTGCGTAGCGGTATGCTTTGTAGGATTTTTCTTTATTCATGTTTATATACACGCTGCACATAAAGGGGTGTAATTAAAAATTTTTAGGAAAGGAGTTTCTGTCATGTATGAGCAGGAAATGATTACATGTCTAAAGAATTTAGGCAAACAGATTTACAGCGTCCAACAGCTTATGGCGAACCTAGACCGTGATGTGAGGAATATGCGCGTCAGCGGTAACACCGTAGTGAAAACCATGCCATTCGGTGTCAAGGATATTTCGTCCGTCCAGCTGGTTGACGCATACACAAGGGGGCTGAACATGGAACAGCTGATTGCTTTAGGGAATGGCAAGTACACAGCGGAGCAGATTTACAGCAAATTAAAAAGAGCGGGGGTGGCAGATTGATGAGAGCAATAATCAAACATAACGGCGTGGAACTGCCGGAGGCTTTATGTCTGGTAAATACTGCCAGCAATATCGTGACACTGGAGACAATGCTGGAAACGAATAGAAAACTAGATCTCACTAAGATCTATGCAGAGGTCAATCTTTTCGGACTTCTGGAACCTCTGGAAGATGAAGAGGATTAGCAAGGGAGCCGCCCACGGTCTGAAGTCTGTGGGTGGTTTTTTTGTGGGCATTGGATTAAAGTGCATTTTTAAAAAGATTAAATGTGCACGTTAAAGGACGGCATGGAAAAGGGAGGAAATTATATCATGGGACATTTCAACAGTGCACATTAGGTGAAAGAAAGGTTTATTTTTTCCTGAAAAAAGTATGTTTTGAGGTGTGAAAACAGTGTTTTCAGAAAAAAAGTGTGTAGGGGTATTCTGCTTGAATAAAAAAATGGATGTACGCAAAAATCAGACTGGTTGACAAAACAGTGATTCAGTGGGTTATGCGTGAAATGCAGAACAATGAGAAATTTTGAAAAGACCATGAAGGGGAGCATTTCAGAAAACCATGATTTTACAAAAGTTATGCAGGAATTATAAAGAGAGCCAGCATAAAAAGAAAAACGGTTTAGGAGAAAGATTATTGTTACAAGAATAGTTGCGAATAAGAGGCAGTCCCCATTTTATCGCCGCAGCATATTCGGGACTGGTTAGAAAAATGTTATTGCAATGGGAAGAAATAATAATAAGAAAGGATCTGACAGTTGTGGTGCGTGGACTTTTCAAAATATTTTGAAAAACCGCCAAACATTGGCTTGTGACGTTATACATTAGGGAAGCTGTCAGGCGTGACAGCTGTTTTAAATATACATTGTTGGGAGGTCATACACATCTAGTAAAGGGAGATATACTGTCCTATTTGGGACGTGCATACCATAACAACATACGTGCTGTGAGTTGTGAGTGTAATCAATAAATGACAAGGAGGAAAACATATGTTCGATTACACTTTTAACAATAATTATACCATGCTTCCAGAAGAAAAACAAGTCACAAATGAGAAGAAGATTTTTGTTTTGTTTTATGTTGAGACAGA
>CAZRZM010000273.1:0-2478 GCA_964604575.1 uncultured Acetatifactor sp. | reverse complement strand
TATCGTGAAAATCAAAGTACATTTTATCTTGACGGAACATATGTAAATTTGCCCCCTAACTGTGTTATTGAAACATATTATGATAGGGAAACAAATAAATATTCTTATAAATTTTTAATGCTTACTTTGATAAATAATACAGATACGGAAAATGAAAATATGCAAGTAGCTACATATGTAATTAACGGTAGTGGAAGTGTATTTATGGCTTATGGTAATACATCAAAAAATACCCCTATACCTAATTTTAATAGACGTGATTTCCTGCGGAGGTTGTTTCAATATTATATCTCAATGATCAACGACAAACATCATTTTATGATATACAGACCTTGGTGCGAACATCAATTATTGATGTCTTACAACACATTGTACCTTAGAGTAAAAACAGGGGAAAATGAGTTTGTGTCTATTCCCTATTCGGGTAATGGCGGTCCGATCATAGCCTTGTATAACTCCAAAGGTGAACAGGTTTTCTGTTCTGCGTATAAGTATTCAAATGGACAGATATATAATTCTATATCATCTTCGATTTATCTCAATAATCTGCCCGGAGGGACTTATACCGTTAAGCTTCTGCGCACCGGCAAAGGAATTTTAAGCTTTGTCGGCGGAAAATATTCGGCAGAGATCACTATTCCCGAGGCGGACAGGTATCATAATTCTGACGGTACATACAATTCTGCGAATAACACAAGCAAGTGGATAAATCAGCCGTACAATAATTTGTATCTGAATTTTGAGGCTGAGTATCTGGAATTTGATGTAAAACCGATAGTTACTACTTGTAGCCAATCTGAATTACCTGAATATACAAAATTTACTTGGACCCCGCCTGGATATCAGGACGTAAAGCAGCAGGTTGAAGCTATCTATAAATTATGGGGTGGAATATATGAGAACAGAACTTATGACTATGAAAAATATTTAGAAGACTTTTTTACAGGTTTTGGCATGGATATAGATTTGTTAGAAAAAATTTGTCCGATATATACTTTTTATTTTGATGTTATTGCAAGTGTGCATAAAGGTGAGAAAATTGAAAACAGAGGAAAAGTATCTTTTAACTATAATATTACTTATTTAAATGGTAATGTAGCTGCATATATAGCTTTAGGTGATAGCTATAATCCGAAAACCTATGTATCTTCAAACGATAGGGGCTTTGATATAGAAACCTCAGTAACATATGCTCGTGGGTATTTAGGGAATACCGGTTTAACAACTTTTTCTGGATATTATTTTAATAGATTAGAGTCTATGTTAGGAGTTGGTATAGCTACATTTAATGAGATCAGAGGAAATGCTTATCCTATGGCAGAAGCAGTTGGCGGATATTATAATGTGGGTGTTAAAATGTTGTCTGAGCCTCGTGTAAATCAAAAAAGAATTAATTATGTAAAAAATGAAGAGGGAACAATTTCCTCAATTAATATACCGTGCTTATCAATTAATGCGCAATATGAATACGACCAATTGATTGTAACAGGTAAAAGTGGAGCAGGAGCATATGAAGGTCAATTTTATGGGGAAAGAGATACCAATATTTACAATACACCGCAGGAAAATATTAATAAAAGAGTTAGTAAATATTTGGAATTTAAAGAACAAGCAATAGCAGCTTATAATAATTCGTTATCAGCAGGGTCTTATCAACATCATACATCACAAAACGGAATGAAATTTGATGTGCCTATAGCATTAATATTAGGCTTAATCCCGGATGAAAAATTGTATATAAAAATCAACAATTATGATTTTGAAGGACTTAGCAATTTCTTTGATATAGTATATTCAGATGTGGATAGCGGGAGTAGAAACATGATTTTTGTTAATGGTTTTGACGCACTGGAAAAGGACGAATACCAAATAAAAACATTCAAAATACCAAAGGTCATTGAAGGTTCTATTGATTACACCGGATATGAACAATGCGAGGACTACAGAAATTGGGTAGGCACAAGGATATACAGACCTACATCAATTGATATCGATTTATCGGAAATACCGGTAAGATGATAAACTAACAAAAATATTAAGGAGGAATTTTACTATGAAAAAAGCAATAAGCGGCGGCAATCGCACGGCAAGTATTGTTCTTGACGGTAGTGAGTGCGAGGTCATTTTCGGGAGCAGGTACAATGTGTTTTCCGTGAGATCGGACAGTGAGGTCACTGTTGCTCTGGAGAGTGGCAAGGTCAAGGGTGATGACGGGGTCATGACCTGCCCTGCAGGCGGAAGCGTTATGTACCCTCATATGCAACAGCGCAACAAGTGCTACATCACAGGTTCGGGTAATGTGCAGATTTTTGCATCAAACGAGGTTGTAAACCCTTTTAAGAAACGGTCGAAAGGAGGTGATGTTAAGCCAACGGAGTATATTCAAGATGGGCTGAAATTAATGTTTGTGCTGGACGGCAGGGACAGTGAGACATTGACTAATCCTGATTTTGTGACAGATGACGCGATTGGACGGGT
>CAZRZM010000272.1:0-2545 GCA_964604575.1 uncultured Acetatifactor sp. | reverse complement strand
TCCAAATAAACGGACTTACAAGGGCGACCAACCCATTTTTTGACTAACACCAAATTCATATTAAAACGAATCGCGACATTTGTCAAACCTTGTCACCCTTTTTTCCTATGAAGTAAAAACACCAGCCTTATTCAGACCGGTGTTCCGTTACATAACCGCACTGCTCGTTCATACACACAAGCTTGTTTCCTTTTTCCAAAAGAAGAGAGCCACACTGCGGACATTTTTCATTTGTAGGCTTCTGCCATACCATAAAATCACATTCAGGATTGGCGATACAGCCGTAATACTTTCTTCCTTTTTTTGTCTTTTTTAACACAATATCTTTGCCACAGTTTGGACACGCCACCCCTATTTTTTCAAAATAAGGTTTGGTATTTCGGCATTCCGGGAAACCGGGACATGCAAGGAATCTGCCATGGGGGCCATATTTAATCACCATATTCCGTCCGCAGTTTTCGCAGACTTCTTCTGACACTTCATCCGCAATACTTACCTCTCCCAGCTCTTTTTCTGCATTTTTCACCGCTTCGTCCAAATCGGGATAGAAATTGGCAACGATGGTTTTCCATTTGACCTCGCCCTCCTCCACACTGTCCAACAGCGCTTCCAGATTGGCTGTGAAATTCACATCCACAATGGTAGGAAATGCCTCTTTCATCATATTGTTGACTACTTCTCCCAGCTCTGTCACATAAAGGTTTTTATTTTCCTTCACCACATACCGCCTTGCAAGAATGGTAGTGATGGTGGTCGCATAGGTGCTGGGTCTGCCGATTCCCAGTTCTTCCAGGGCACGTACCAGGGAAGCCTCCGTATAATGGGCAGGCGGCTGGGTGAAATGCTGTTTCGGCTCATCGGAAATATGCTCCAGTATACTGCCCTTTTCCAACGCTTTTGACAGTACATTCTCTTCTTCCTTTTCTTCCTCCTGGACATATACACTCATAAATCCGTCAAATACCATCTTGGAGGCAGACGTTGTAAATATATGTTCTCCCGCCTGGATTTTAACAGATGTAGTCTCGTATTTCGCCGCACTCATACGGCTTGCCACAAACCTCTTCCAGATAAGCTGGTACAGGCGGAACAAGTCTCTGGGCAACTGGTCCTTGACTGCCAGTGGAATACGCGCCGGATTGGTAGGACGAATGGCCTCATGGGCATCCTGTATTTTCTTTCCGTCGTTTTTATTTTGTCTGGCTTCTTCACTATACTGCTCTCCATACTGGGATACAATGAAATCTTTTGCCATATTTTGCGCTTCTTCCGACACACGGGTGGAGTCGGTACGCAGATAAGTGATAAGGCCTATAGTACCTTCGCCTTTAATATCCACACCTTCATATAGCTGCTGTGCCAGACGCATGGTTTTCTGTGTGGAAAAATTGAGAACTTTACTTGCCTCCTGCTGCAGCGTGGATGTGGTAAATGGAAGCGGCGCCTTTTTAACGCGCTCTCCTCTTTTCACTTCCGTCACCTGAAAAGTGCTGCCTTTTATGGATTCCAGAATGTCGTTTATCTGCTCCTGCCCGGTAATGGACTGCTTACCTTCTGTTGTGCCATAATATTTGGCAACAATGGGTTTTTTCTCCCCCTTCGCCTTTAAATTCACATCCAGGGACCAGTATTCTTCCGGTATAAACGCATTAATCTCTTCTTCTCTGTCACAGATAATGCGCAGGGCAACAGACTGTACACGTCCTGCACTTAATCCTCTCTTAATCTTTGCCCACAGAAGCGGTGAAATGCGGTATCCCACCATACGGTCCAGCATACGGCGCGCCTGCTGGGCGTCCACAAGATTCATATCAATCTCCCTGGCATTTTTGAGAGATTCCTTGACAGCATTCTTGGTAATCTCGTTGAAGGTGATACGGTATACCTTTTTATCTTCCAATTTCAGGGCATGGTACAAATGCCAGGAAATTGCTTCTCCCTCGCGGTCCGGGTCAGTTGCGAGATATATTTTCTCTGCTTTTTTCACCTGCTTGCGCAGGGCAGCCAGAATATCGCCCTTTCCCCGGATAGTAATATATTTGGGTTCATAATCATTCTCAGCGTCAAATCCCAACTGACTTTTAGGAAAATCACGCACATGACCGTTGCTTGCCGCTACTTCATAATTACTTCCAAGAAATTTTTTTATTGTTTTTACCTTGGCAGGTGACTCTACGATTACTAAATATTTCGACATATTTTCTCCCCTATGAATTCCATCTTGATAATGATTCATGGTAATCGTGAAACACTATACACTAAAAAAACTTGTCGTGCAAGCCTTTTTCTTAATTTCACAAAATTTTAACAACAGTCCTTTATGCCGTTCCGGCGACTGTATCTATATGGACTAAACGCCATCTGATGAACAAAAACAGTTGTATGATATAATCTATATGAATAGAGACAGATATTAATACTAATATATTGATTACAAAGTATCCACAGTTTTACCCTATGTCAGACATTTTATGCTTTACCAGACATCATATATGGAAAAATCATCTGCAGAACAAAAAAAATGTCTGAAACCTCTTACGGGTCT
>CAZRZM010000271.1:0-2579 GCA_964604575.1 uncultured Acetatifactor sp. | reverse complement strand
TGAGATTGAATACATGATAGTTACGGAAGAGATGCCAAATGGATTATAGAATAAAAATCTTTAGAAGTAATAAAGAGGTCGGCTTTTGTTGTAAAAATGGATAAGTACCAGATGTATGAAGCTTAGATTAAAGGAGGGGAATGGTGAATAAAAAATGTCTGTTGATATTACTTTTGGTTATTTGTTTTTTGTCCGGATGTTCAAATATAAGAGGAAGTGAAGGTACCAACTATTTTTTCAGGCAGGGTACATCATCTTGGACATACGAAGGTAGATTTTTAAATCCTTCCATGCAGATAGAACAGATAGAATTGTCTGTTATAGAAGTGAAACATTTTAAAGAAGGTAATTTATATGAGTTAATGTGGAACTGTAGTGAAGACGTGCAGGACAGATATGGGGAAGATAGACAGTACTTGGGATTGTTCTTGGTATTGCATGACTGTATATATTTAATTCGAGACAGGGATGCAAAAGAAGAATTGAAAACAGTGGAAGAATTTAAAGATATAGGAACATTAGTGTGCAAAAAATATGGCAAGGAAGATATTCTCGGAGAAAACGAGAGGGGGTGGCATGAATACATCTCAGTTGAGGACAATAAAAGTGAGTATCATGGGTATAACAGCCTGATTGAGACGGGTTATTATGAGAGCTTTGTATGGGAAATTGGAAAAGGACTAATTGAATACAAGAGTGGATATGGAGCTGGCTCAGATGCAATTGAAGTATATTTGATTGGAGCAGCCATACAATAATCTACTAAAATAGGAAAACCTATGGTACAATATAAAGGAATTAATTGGGAATTTTGTCGGCGTATGTCCGGTGAAATGGGGGGTGTGTATATCCGGGTGCGACAGAATCTGTGCCGGATGCTGGATTAGTAGTAAGGAAAGATAAGAATGAGTAGAGAATATAGAAAAAGAACCTTGCAAGAGCGTTGGGCGATGGATATTGAATCTTATAAAAATGGGGCAAAACCGTTGGTATCAACCCCACAATGTATAACATGTGAAAATTATATAAAAGGGAATGCTTTACATTGTAAATGTTATGACAATGAGACAAAACCAGAATATGTAATGTTTCCACAGAAGGAGTGTCCATCCTATTCTAGCAATATGCCAATGATTCTGGATATTAGAAATGAAAATGAAAGTAAGATATATGGCGGATTATTTGGATTTTGTGTAGGGGATGCAATAGGGGTTCCGGTTGAATTTTCAACTAGAGAAGAGAGGAAACGTAATCCGGTTCAGGAAATGTGGGCATATGGAACTTATCACCAGCCATTTGGAACATGGTCTGATGATACGTCGCTGACAATATGTTTAATTGATGCAATCAATAAAGGCTACTCAATAAGGCAGTTGGCACAAAATTTTATGAATTTTTATGAAAAACATTCCTTTACTCCATATGGTGAAATATTCGATATAGGAAATTCAACAAGAGATGCCCTGGTTAAAATGGGTGCGGGAAAAATTCCAATGGAATGTGGTGGAACAGGGGAGAACGATAATGGCAATGGTTCTTTAATGAGGGTATTGCCTATAGCATTTTATGGATATAAATTGAATGAGGTTGATTTGATAAAAATGATAGAAGAAATTTCTTCACTGACGCATGGGCATAAGCGTTCAAAGCTGGCTTGTATTTTATATGTTGAATTTATTATACAGCTTCTGAAAAAGGAAAAAGAGAAAGCACTGGAGGAAACAATAGATTTTATACAAAAGAATTGCACTGCATCCTATTCGGATGAAATGCAATATTTTGAGCGTATTCTGGATAAACAGATTCTTGGATTGCCGGAAGAGCAGATTCGGAGTACCGGGTATGTGGTGGATACGCTTGAAGCCGCTGTATGGACATTTCTTCATACCGATGGGTATCGCGAGGCAGTTTTGAAAGCAGTGAATTTAGGCGGTGACACGGATACAATAGCAGCAATCACTGGAGGAATGGCAGGCACTTATTATGGTTTTAGTAATATTCCTAATAATTGGATTCAAAGTATAGCTCAAAAGCAAACTCTTTATCAGATGTTTGAGAATTTTTTATGTGTGGTTATGACTGTGTAGATATTAAGAAATTTGTCAGGTTGAGCGATGTTTGACACAGACAATGTTGCTGCCCATAACAGGACTGTGGAAACTGGAAGAGAGTATGGGATTCTTTCAAGGAGGTAGATTGATGGCTGTATATGTGTTGATGATAAAGTTGGAAGAAGATGAAGAAAAAGTAATATATAAGTTTGGTCCAAATGAAAAACACATGGGAATTATTGAGTTTAATAAGATTAATAGAGAGTTTATTATCCGAGAGAGAGTAAATGATGCTGTTTTATCAAGTAAGGCCTATGAAAGATGGGCAGCAGAGAAAATAGTTAAGCAAATGTATAAAGAGAGGGGAGAATTTCCACAGGTTACATCTGTAGAGAAATAGTGGGAAGTATGTTGTACAGGAGCTGGGTATAAACTTTTATGATGTTGGAACAGACTCTTATTTTTGATTATTTTAAATTGGTCGGGAAATTATGGACAATGTACTTGATAGTGGAATTATATGTATGA
>CAZRZM010000270.1:0-2586 GCA_964604575.1 uncultured Acetatifactor sp. | reverse complement strand
TCGCGGAATTTCTTAAAATCAATGGTTCTTGCGTAAGCGGAGGCGCCTGCGATAATCATCTTGGGTTTTGCCTCCAGTGCAATCTCACGAAGCTTATCATAATCAATAAATCCGTCATCATTTACCCCATAAGGTACGATATGGAAATATTTACCGGACATATTCACCGGACTTCCATGTGTAAGGTGTCCGCCGTGGTCCAGATTCATTCCCATAATAGTGTCTCCGGGTTTGCATACTGCAAACTGCACCGCCATATTTGCCTGCGCTCCGGAATGGGGCTGTACATTGGCATAATCACAGCCAAACAGCTCCTTGGCGCGCTCGATTGCCAGATTCTCCACCACATCCACGCAGTCACAGCCACCGTAATATCTTTTGCCGGGATAGCCTTCTGCATATTTATTGGTAAGAGGACTTCCCATGGCTGCCATAACCGCCCTGCTGACCCAGTTCTCCGATGCAATCAGCTCGATGTGGCTGTTCTGTCTCTCCTGCTCATCCACAATCGCCTGGGCAATCTCAGGATCTACGTTTTTTACTTCATCCAACGAATACATTTCTTTTCCTCCTGTTCGCACTTTAGCGTAGTAAAGCTTTGTGTTTTGATGATATCATAGGATGATGAGAAAGTAAATAGGCTGCAGGGAACTTTACTAAAATATCAATTACTGGTAAAATAAGTGCATTCATGTACATAAGATGAGGTAAGTACCAATGTATCATTTCATAATTAATCCGGCATCACGCTCCGGAAAAGGTATTTTAATATGGAAAAAAGAGATTGAACCTGTCCTTTTGGAAAAAAAGGTGGAATATCAGTCCTATATTTCCCAAAAGGCGGGGGATGTGACATCCATTGTGGCAGATATTCTGGCTGCTGCCGATTCCGGTATTGTACGTCTTGTGATTTTAGGAGGAGACGGCACATTTAATGAAGCTCTGCAGGGCATCCGGGATTTTTCCAGAGTGTATCTGGGATATATTCCCACAGGCTCCAGCAACGACCTGGCGAAGGATTTAAAAATCCCACACTCTCCCAGAGCCGTTCTGGAACGTATTCTCCACAGTGACACTCCTTATGCCATGGATTTAGGCTCCATCACCTATGAGGACGGATCCATCCGCCATTTTGCAGTAAGCTGCGGTATTGGTTTTGATGCGGCGGTATGTGAGGAGGCACTGCATTCCGGCATGAAAACCCTTTTAAATAAACTAAAGCTGGGCAGGCTGACCTATCTGGGCATCGCCTTAAAGCAATTATTTGCCGTCAGGGCAGTCTCCTGCCGTCTTACACTGGATGACAATACTCCCGTCAATATCCGCACAGTACTCTTTGTTACTGTCATGAACCACCGTTATGAGGGTGGCGGATTCCAGTTCTGTCCGGATGCCTGCGACAATGACGGCACTCTCAACATCTGTGCAGTAGGCGACATTCCAAAGCCGGTGGTACTGGCTGCTCTTCCCACTGCATTCTGGGGAAAACATTATTTTGTAAAAGGGATTACCCCTTACCGCGCAGGGCAAATCAAAATAGAGACTTCCACCCCTTTATGGGTACATACGGACGGCGAAGTTTTCCGCCGCGCTGACTCCTTTACCGTCATATGTCTCCCCGGATGCCTTAACATGATGGGAATCTAAATGTTTCCTTAAGAATACAAAAGATTTAAAAAAAGTTATTGCATTTTTATTTTTTCGGGCTATACTGATATTGTTGTAATGATAACCGTCGTAACTAAAGGAAAACAAAAGAAATTTTGTTTACAGGGAAATGAGGATTATTATGGAAAAAATGAAAATGTTATTTGAAAAGTACCGTCATGCCATTCCGCTTATCGTATATGGCGTTATATACCTGACATGGTTCTGTTATCTGGAACGCACAGTAACCAAACATTTCCATGTAATACATATGACTGTGGATGATTATATTCCGTTCTGTGAAGTTTTTATCATCCCATACCTGCTCTGGTTTTTATATGTGTCGGCTGTGGTTGTTTTCTTTTTCTTTAAAAACAAAACAGATTACTACAAGACATGCACCTTCCTTTTTACAGGAATGACCATATTTTTGATTGTGTCCACGCTCTGGCCCAACGGCCACCACTTAAGACCTCTGGTGATGCCAAGAGACAATATCTTTACACATCTGGTAAGCCACCTATGGCAGACGGACACGCCCACCAACCTCTGGCCCAGCATCCATGTGTACAATTCTCTGGGTGCACATTTTGCCATTATAAAGAGCAAAGAATTTGCGGACAAAAAGGGAATTCGTATCGCATCTTTTACCTTAGCGTTTTCCATTATTCTGTCCACCATGTTTATTAAACAGCACTCCGTATTTGATGTATTGACTGCTTTCGTAATGGCTGCTGTAATGTACTCCATCGTATACCGTTACGATTTGGTTGTCATGATACGCGCCATGCGCGACAGAAGAGGAAACAGAAAACCGCAGATTGGATAGTCTGCGGTTTTTACAGTTCAGCCCTGCACCAGGTCACGCCGGGGGGGCTATGGTGGTTCCTGTTCAGACTGTATAAAAACGTCGGCACTTAGGCACCGTACTCTGGTGCC
>CAZRZM010000269.1:0-2657 GCA_964604575.1 uncultured Acetatifactor sp. | reverse complement strand
ATTCAGGAAATAATGAAAGCAAATGAACGGGCCTCCAAAAAAATATATATGATGCCAATCTATGAAAATTCTTCCATTATCGACCCAAGGAACCGCATTGACATCCTTTATGAACTTAAGGACAGACTTTCCTCCATAGAGGAACTGGTTCTGAATATCCGGGTAGGCGGCAATGATTTGTGTCATATGTTTGGATTTCGAAGACACTCCGACGAATCCATCCACAGAATAAAGCCTATTTCTAATATTTTCTCGGATATCATAACTGTCTATGGAATGGACTACGTGGTATCCGGTCCTGTATGGGAATACTATTCCGGTGACAATTGGGAAAGCGGGCTGCTGCAGGAAATCCAGGATGATAAGCTCTGTGGTTTTACCGGAAAAACCGTAATACATCCGAATCAAATTCCTGTTATTAATAAGGCTTATCAAGTCCAAAGAGCGGACTTCAATGATGCCCAGGCCATACTAAACTGGAACCAGAACTCCAATTCCTATGTGTCCGGGAATCTGGCAAGAGAACGTATGAATGAGTACAAAACCCATAATAACTGGGCCCGCCAGACACTGTTTCTTGCTGAGGCCTTCGGAATAAAAGATTAATAAAAGAGCAGACACTTCTCTTTTTGTCTGTGAGTGTCTGCTCTTCTTTATTACATACTTATCCTAAAATTTTATTGATTTTTTCCCCGTGCTCTTCCGGTGAAATAATGCCCATCTGAAGCTGCATATCTATCTTTCTGAGCTGTTCATAATTGTCCAGTTTTCTCTGGACAACCGCAAGCTTCTCCTCGTACTCCTCCTGGGAAATAATATCCATGGACAATGCTTTATCTAACTTTGCCTTTTTCTCATCAAATTCATCCTGCGCCTTCTTTTGTCTACGCTCTTCCTCCATCTTTTTCGCATTCAGTTCTTTCTCGCCAAGGGTTGCCTCAATCTCAGCAAGCTTATCCAGCTCCGGCTGCATTGTCTCAAGAATATCTGAGATATCAAACGCATCACTTGCATCTGCATGATTCATATAACTGACATATCTTTTTCCGATTTCAGCATATGATTCCTGCAGTTTCTTTTCAACCACTGACTTCTGGACTTTTATTCCTGCCAGTTCGCCCTGCTCTTTTGATGTGCTGTAAATGGATGTTCCCAGATTTCTGGCTGAATCAATCACATTCTCTCCCACTTCTTTCACTGCTTTTGTTGCTTTCTCAAATACATCCATTGTCATGTACCTCCTGATTAATTGTTTTTGGTGTTCTCTGTGTTGTCTTATTTTCCCTGCATTACCGCAGTCCTCATCATCTCCTCTCCCGCAAAAGCACTACCTGATTATCTGTGGAATCTCAATATAAGAAACCACCCTTTCTTCCGGTTCCAGTTTCCAGTCAACAGACCTTCCCAGCAGTTTATTAAGCGCAATATTCGGAATATTAATATTCTCAGCCAGACATGCCATTTGTAACCCGCCCGACATTCTTGTATTCACTTCCAAAAGATACGGTCTGTCATCCATAAGCTTAAACTGCACATTACAAGGGCATTCCAGTTTAACTCTATCCATTATCAGACGAGTCATATGTATTATCTCTTCGTCAAAAATAACTTTTTCCTGTCTTGATGTATCCTTATACCGGGGAATTGCAATCAGCCCTTTATCCGTATTCAGACAGTCCACACTTATTTCACTGCCTGACAGCCAGGGCATTACCATCAAGTCGTCAAAGCTGTCAACTTCGCCCAGGGCTGCCACATATGCCTCATATGCCGTCTCAGCTCCCTGATACATTCTAAGCCGCTTAAACCGTTCCACATGCTCTACAATTTTTCTGTAACTCATAGAGCCTTCATCCTTTACAAATTTCACACATATCTGTTCATATTTACTTCTCAATTTTTTATATGCAGCTTCAAACTGGCTTGCAGTATTTACAATTTCATAATCGGGAATAGGAATCCCCTTTAAATCCTTAAAGTAATCATACGCAGCAGCCTTATCATTCAATAATCGAATCATGTCATAATCATCCACAAGAACTTTTACACCAATTTCTTCAAATTGCTTACGGTTTTGACTGATTTCCACCATATTTCTCCGGGGAACAAATACATCCACCTTGTTTTCCCTGCAGAACTCCATGCAGTAACGTATATATTCTTCTCCCTCTGCCGGGGGCTCCTGATACCATTCATCACATACTTTTTGAATAACGGAATCTATTTGCCTGTTACTTGCTATCACGTATACTTCCTGACCGGAATCCTGTTTCATCAGTTCTATCAATCCATATACGGTACTGAACCAATGATTAAACCACACTCTCACCATCTCATACATCTCCTAGGCATCAGCTATTTTTTTGATGATTCCACAGCACTTATAGTGTTTCAGCGGGTAATATTCCATTGGAACATTTTTTTCTTCTGCAAGACGTACCAGATGCCCCAACTGGGGATTGTCCTTATATCGTTCATCTATAAGCACCTTCCATGGAACTCTTCTCAGCAAAACTCTTGTGGCTTCCCCTATTCCCGGTTTAATCAGATTAATATCACTGATGCCATAAGTATCTGCAATCTGATTTACTTCATCTATTCCAAATCCGGATATCATCTCATTTTCAATGGGTGAATCCATTTCAAACTCTTTTTCG
>CAZRZM010000268.1:0-2659 GCA_964604575.1 uncultured Acetatifactor sp. | reverse complement strand
TGCTGTTTCTATATGGGTCCTTATAGTTCTCATCATAAAAGAAATCACCAATGTATGCCGGATTGCTCTTGGAATTTGGATTTGCAATATTTCGCACCGAATCCATCCATGTATCACTGTTAATAAAACTGCCCAGAATATCTGCATATGCCTCATTAATAGTTTTTACCACCTTGTTCGTCTTGCTGGAGAAAAGCAGTGCCCTATGCTGAAAAACCGCATGGGAAAATTCATGTCCAACAGTTACCAACTCGTGAGCAATCAACTTTTTCCCAAATATATCTTCATCATCACCCAGACGTATTTTTTCTCCATTTGCGACATATTGTGCATTTCTCCGCAGTTCCTTAACATGTATATATACATTCGTATCACCGCCCCGTCCATTTAAACCGATATATCCATAATTATTTTTCAGCCAATCATAAGACGCTATTACATTTTGATAGTCTGAAACCGCAATGGGGTCAGTCCATACGTTGAATACAGAAGCAACACGCTGCTTATCGTTACTGTCATCATATACATATATTTTTCTGTCCACATCCTCCATGACATAACTGTAACCCTTATAGGAACGCTTATTCACGGGAAAGACAGCCTTTTCCCCATCATCATTCAGTCCTTTTCCCTGCACCATGGAATAAACCCCGGTCTCATATTTGTCAAGAACCTCTCCGTCAGCCGCGTCAACCACAAATCCATATACCTGCCCGTCCAGCTCCGCAGCTATCTCATATACCCTGCAGAAATCTGCATCCCGAGTCTCTCTGTACCAGACAAGTTGGCAGGATATCATTTCCCCACTCCCATACAGTCCTTCAACAGCCTTTTCTGCCTCTTCTTCTGATATAACGGATGTTTCCGCAATCTGTCCGAGCCTGCTGTCCGGGGTAACCACTGCATACAGTGAGGTCGTCTTACCGTTTCTGTCTACCGAGACCGTAACGGTATTCCCCCGAATTTCCAGGCCCTTATATATCTGCTGGAACGAATAGACATCACCCGAATGATTATGGGCAGCCTGAATCAGCTTTAACTGCTCTCCCGGCTCATCCAGTCCTAATAAGGTCTTTATATTATAGACTGCATAGAATGCTTCTATGGGCGAATCTATTTGCATATTACTGAATTTACCGCTGATTGACTCAACAAACTCTGATTCCCCATATTCTATCTCCAGAGGATAATACTCGTCAACGTTCAGTACCTGCAAATCCACCTCTGTATAATCATCCAGTATATCAATGGTGGTCCGGGACAATGAAATCTCATCATATACCAACGGGTCCATATGATGTTCTGTTTCATAAAAATCAGAGAAACCGTCCCCGTCCGTGTCATAATCCGCCGGATTTGTACCATATACAGCCTCCCGGGCATTTGTCAGTCCATCATCATCCCAGTCAGCACTGCCGGAGTCTTCCACAACGATTGGCTCGTCTGCCGCCGGGCTGTAGGAATATAATACATAATTCATGGGTTCCTCACCCGGTCCGCCGCCATGTCCGGTAAATCCAAAAGAAACCCCTTGTCCCTGCTGTATCCGGCTGTTGTACCCGGCATTCTGGACCACATAGTGGTTTCCCTCATGGGAAACAAGCTGTCCATCCCAGACAGAATCCATCTCCCACCCAAAATCAAACTCCAGTACCCAGTCCTCCAGCACACTGTCCGTATGATTTGTAATGGTTATGGAGCCTGTAAAACCACTTTCCCATTCACTGTCAGGAGAATACTCAATGGAATAATCTTCCTCCTCTACTGTTTTCATTGTACTCAGGAGCTCACACCGTTTCGGGAATCCACCAAAATTTTCATTTCCCGAAAAACCGAACTCCACATATCCTCCCACTGCAATATCCTGGTTCCAGCCTGCGTTCTTAATCATATAGCTTCCGTTATCACCAGTCACTGTCTCCGCATTCCAGATATCTGCAATCACACTGGAATAATCAAAGCCCAGATACCAGTTTTCAATTATGCTGTCTCCGGTATTTTCAATCTGAACCGCCGCGTTGTATCCACCCTCCCAGCATCCGGTCAGTCGAAAAGTCACCCTATAGTTTTCTGTCTCATAAACCGCTTCCGTTGTAGCGTCGTCCCAACTTTCGCTGGTTTCTGTCTCCTGAGTAACATTTCCATCCGAAACTGACACCTCTGATACTGCAGTCTCCATAGGCAGAATACCTTCCTCCTCCGCATACTGCATATCGTTCTTTTCCACAGACCGGACAGTACCGCTCTCTGCAGCAGATACATTACTGCCCGTTACCGTACTGCCAAGCGCCAGTACCAGTACAGCCGCCAGAAACCTTGTAAATCTCTTTTTCATTTGTACATCCCTCTCTCATTTTTATTTTCTGTAAACAGAATGCACTCCGGGATAACATAAAACGGCTGCAATGAAAAACATTGCAACCGAACTATCATAATAATACAGTATTACAGAATTTACCACTTTTTCCTCAGTAACTTCCCCATATTACCTTAGACTTCCAGCTTTGCGTCCCTGGATTTCCCCAAGTTTGCCCCTATTTACATCCTTAACACTACCATGACGAAACACGGCTGTCAACCAAAACCAGAAATTCACCGGAACAATTGTAACAGACAATATGTAATGACCCCGCATTTGTAATCTCGTGGATTTACCTGT
>CAZRZM010000267.1:0-2688 GCA_964604575.1 uncultured Acetatifactor sp. | reverse complement strand
TTCCAAGAAAATCAAAGAATCCATGACCAGTGAAGGATTAATCACTGCCCAGGAGGGCATCACTCTGGAGGAGGCAAAACAGATTCTTGCAAAAGCAAGAAAAGAGAAGCTTCCGATTGTGGACAAGGATTATAATCTCAAGGGTCTGATTACCATCAAGGATATTGAGAAGACCATTAAATATCCGCTGGCTGCAAAGGACGCCCAGGGAAGACTCCTATGTGGCGCAGGTGTTGGTATTACAGCCAATGTACTGGACCGCGTGGAAGCGCTGGTTGCTGCCAAGGTGGATGTCATTGTACTGGACTCTGCACATGGACATTCCCAGAATGTATTGAACTGTCTGAAAATGATTAAAGAGAAGTATCCCGATTTGCAGGTGATTGCCGGAAACGTGGCTACCGGTGATGCTACCAGGGATTTGATTGAAAACGGCGCAGATGCCGTAAAGGTTGGTATCGGTCCCGGTTCTATCTGTACCACCCGTGTGGTTGCAGGTATCGGTGTTCCCCAGATTAGTGCCATTATGGACTGTTATTCTGTTGCGAAAGAGTATGGGATTCCTATTATTGCTGACGGCGGTATCAAGTATTCCGGTGATATCACGAAAGCCATTGCCGCAGGCGGTAATGTATGTATGATGGGAAGTATGTTTGCAGGCTGTGAGGAAAGCCCCGGCGAGTTTGAACTGTTCCAGGGCAGAAAATACAAGGTTTACCGTGGTATGGGTTCCATTGCGGCTATGGAAAATGGCAGCAAGGACCGTTATTTCCAGGAGAATGCCAAGAAGCTTGTTCCGGAAGGTGTGGAAGGACGTGTAGCTTACAAGGGTGATGTGGAGGACACAGTATTCCAGTTGATGGGCGGCTTGCGTTCCGGTATGGGTTACTGCGGTGCAAACAACATTGAAGAGCTGAAGGAGAACGGCAGATTTGTTAAGATTTCTGCGGCATCCTTAAAAGAAAGTCATCCCCATGATATTCATATTACCAAAGAGGCACCTAATTATAGTGTGGATGCGTAAGTCAAAAATTAAGTTTAATATTCCGGATGGCAGGTTCTGCGGCCATCCGGTTATTTTATATTTTATTTTATATCCGTAAAGGGCATCATTGAGGGATTGCCGTATTCCATGAAATTTGTTAAAATATTTGTGTAATGGGGCAAACGGTAAGGCTTATATAGATTGGGATGATGGTTCGGTTGCAATGTATTTACATTGCAGCTTTTTTGTTTGCAGGAAATAAACAGAGGAGATGGAATATGGCATTCACAAATGAGTATTTAACGAAAGAGGAAACGGCGCTGATTGAACAGACGAAACTGGACTGTCTTCTGGATGTTGATAAGTCCGGTGGCAGAGTGGTATGTAATGTGAAGATGTGTACAACGGACAGAGAGAAGAGAATATGGTTTATACACTGTGTGCCGGATGCAGGTTATGATTTGCAGAAAAAAGAGGAAGAATTTGTACTTTTTTATGGAGCTATCAGTACAGATAATATGATTAGAATTTCCATGGAAAAGCTTGAGGAAGAGAAAGAGCCCATCATACTGCGTAAATATAACGTGGACAGAATATTTTACTGGGCAGTAAAGGCTGTAACAATACCACCTGGGTCAGGGACCGGGCAGCAGGAGATTCTGAGTCTGCTTATAGATATTATGGAAGCGTATGGAAGCCATGGGGAACCGGGGGACAAAGGGGCGGGGAATGTGGAAAAAATCAGGGTGTTTCTGGAGAGAAAAGGGATTTAAGGCAGACCTGTTTTTGTAATTAAAGGATTGTAGAATAATGTAATTTATGGTAAAATTTTAAATGTAAATAGGGGGCAAACTTGAAGAAATTCAGGGACGCAAAGCTTGAAGTCTAAGGTAATGTAGGGGAGAATTACGAAAGAATTCGTGGTGAAACAATCTATATTATTATGATAGTTCGGTTGCAGTGGAAAACATTGCAACCTTTTTTTGTGGGAAGAGGATATGCAAAATGAGCACTATATGTCAGGCATGGAGTATTCGTTTGAAAAGTTATCTGTTTCAGTTTATATTTTTGTAAAAAAGAGTTTTTCATGGAGATGTGAACTGAAAGGTTCATAAACATACCATCACAAAAAAGAAAAAGGAGAGGGGAGTGCGGCAGAAAGCCGTGTAATGGGAACATGAGAGTTGTGTACAAAGAGGCACCAAAGAAACAAGGAAAGAGAAATATGGTAAAAGGAAAATGGAAGAAAGCGTCAGCAATTTTATTGGCTTTTAATATTTGTTTAGGGACAATAAATATTGAAGTATCTGCTCAAGCGAATGTAGCTGAATCACAAGAAGTACAGAGCGCATCTGTTTCAGCGAATGAAGCAGAAAACGGTATAGGTTGGGATGGTATTACGAAAGAGTCCGTATATGAGGAAGATAATTTCAAGATAATATTTATACTTACTGATATCTGGAATGGCGGATATAATGCAAATATTAGGATTGAAAATGTTGGAGACACTCCCATTGAAAATTGGTGTTTGAGATT
This sequence comes from uncultured Acetatifactor sp., assembly GCA_964604575.1. Lineage (GTDB taxonomy): Bacteria > Bacillota > Clostridia > Lachnospirales > Lachnospiraceae > Acetatifactor. Next base: position 167 of record CAZRZM010000267.1, on the reverse strand, counting down.
CAAGTATGAGGGAGAAATAAGTAATATCTGGAATGCGGTTATTAGTGAGCATGAAGGTAATTATTATCTTATTAAGAATGCAACATGGAATCAGGACATTGCAGTAGGAAGCACTGTGGAATTTGGATTTGGAGGACAAGAGAATTTTCCCATATTTCCTTCAGACT
>CAZRZM010000266.1:601-2691 GCA_964604575.1 uncultured Acetatifactor sp. | reverse complement strand
AAAAACAGTCTTTTTCCAGTGTTATCTCATATAATTTTTCGGAGAATTCATTATCTTGTTTGTGTCTGCTTCTTCTTACGGCTTCCCTATATTTCTTATGCATCATACCAATTGCCTGACTTTTTAAGACAGCCATATAGAATCCTTTACCAAAATCTTTCCTTTCCCGTCCAAGCTTTACATCGATTTGCTGTATTTCCGATGCCGTACCATGGTATAAAATTGTCTTAAGATTGTGATACATACTGTTCAACCTCCCATACCATTTCACTGCCTGTCAGATTGTCAAAGATATCCGGGCACTCCGCGACATAATTCAATATTGCATATTTTTCATCAAGCTTTAAAAAATCTTCTGTAGAAATTTTGTGCTTTTTACAATAGTTTTCAGTCACTAAATACATAAGAAAAATTGTATTATTCAGCCTTTTTTCTGACATATAATTTTACCCTGCCTTTACTTAGATTCACGCAACAATATTCTTTAATCCTTCAATGTGTAACAATCTTATATAATTCTGTCACTTATAGTCTTAGAAGCATATATTGTGCAATAAACTACCTTTTGAATAAAATATCTTAATACAGTAAGCATCTCATCTTGAATTTTCATCATCCTCAAGGATTGTCCCATACACATATGTCAATAAACTCTCTGCTTGCAGAAACCTTTTATATTTCTGCACTTATATAGTATAACATAAACAACAATCAAAAGAAATAAACATACAAAACAATTTGTTTCTACACATTTTACCTAAAGTACCCTCTTGCTTCTTCAATTTCGTCCAGTATAGCCGTGGAAAAGACTTGTGCTTAGAAAAAGGAATGTTATCTAACTATCTCTATTGTGATGACTCTGTCTCCCCCTGCCCCTTCCCTGCCTCATACTCCTCCACCTCCGGGTCAATAATCCGGCTGGTGCGTACCCACTCCTTGGTTCCCTCCACTTTGTGCACCGGCTGGGTATGCTTTGCCAGAAAACGGGTCAGGGCATAAATATCAATCCAGATTTCATTGTCACTTTCCTTCTGGGATTCATCAAAAATCAGTTCCAGACCCCAGTGCAGATGTGTCACATCTATATTGTTCACATTTTCCTTGGTGCTGTATCCTGTATGCCCCATATATCCGATGACATCTCCCGCCGTCACAATACATCCTTCCTTCAGATTCTCCGCGTAGGGGTAATTCTGGCGCAGATGTGCATAGTAATAATAACGTTTCCCGTCAAAGCTGCGGATGCCGATGCGCCAGCCGCCATACTGGTTCCAGCCCAAGGCTTCCACTGTGCCGGACTCCACTGCCACGATGGGAGTTCCCGTAAGACCCATCATGTCATGTCCCAAATGCCGCCTTTTGTATCCATAACTGCGTCCTGCACCAAAATCGTCATAATGAGAATAGTCAAATCCTCTTGCCAGAGGAAAATAGGCTTTTAATCCGTAACAGTCCTGATAGCTGCTCTTTCCCTCTTCATCCGTAATTTCTTCCTGGTACTCTCCCACCAGTCCGCCCAGGGCGGTCTCATACGCTTCCTTATAATAAGAATAATATTTCATATCCTTTGTCAGTTCCTCTATGGTGGTTTCCCCGGCAGACAATTTTTCTGCTGCACTGTTCAGCGTCTTCAAATCGCTGCTTTTAAATTCTCCGCCACATTTCGCCGCCGTATACGCCAGCAGCTCTATCCAGTTTATTTCATGGTCTGTCCCATGGCTGTCCACGTCCCATTCATATGCCCGGCAAAGTGCCTCGTAAGACACCTTGAAATCCACCCACTTAATATAGTCACTCTCCGTAAGAATTGCGTTTGCCCTGATTGCCTCCGACTGTCTCAGAACTACTGTCGCCAGCATCATCACCAGCATTGCTTCCACTAAAATTGCTTTTTTCATAAAATTAGTAAACTGTGTATTGCGATGGGAAAACCAAAAAAGACGCATGACTTCACCGAAAATGTCAAGATTCCTTAAAGTGTATGAATCTACTTGAAATTTAAGAACAAAAAGGGAGTGCATGACCTCCCATGCACTCCTGTTCTTCTAAATAATACTTTCCACTTCATGGAATCAGTCACCCTTCCATGC
>CAZRZM010000266.1:0-591 GCA_964604575.1 uncultured Acetatifactor sp. | reverse complement strand
CTGTCTCCCGTTATGCCTCCGGCTCAATAAGACCGTAAGTATCACCTTTACGCTTGTACACCACATTCACCTGCTCTGTCTCTGCATTGCAGAAAACAAAGAAATTATGTCCCAGCAGTTCCATCTGAATGCAGGCATCTTCAGGATACATGGGTTTGATATCAAACTTCTTGGTTCGTACAATTTTGATATCTTCATCATCCATATACTCATTCTCTACATACATCTTGCTGAAAGAACCTGCTGCCTGCTGCTTGTCCACAATTTTATTCTTGTATTTTTTCAGTTGTCTCTCAATAATCTCCTCAACCAAATCAATGGATACATACATATCATTGCTGACCTGCTCAGAACGGATGATATTTCCTTTCACGGGTATGGTAACTTCGATTTTCTGGCGTTCTTTTTCCACACTTAAGGTTACATGTGCTTCTGTATCAGGATTAAAATACTTCTCAAGCTTTCCGATTTTTTCCTCTACTGCAGATTTTAACCCCGGTGTTACCTCGATATTTCTTCCGACAATAATAAACTTCATGCTAATCATCCCTTTCAGTATTTATTGTATTAGCATTATATCATAATGTCATT
>CAZRZM010000265.1:0-2696 GCA_964604575.1 uncultured Acetatifactor sp. | reverse complement strand
TGGTCCATATTTTTTTGTAATAACAACATCATTTTTTCCAATCCAACCCAATCCGGCATTTACTGCGGCAAACTTGAAAGAAAAGGGAGCTGTCAAGTCTACCTCATTGTTTTGTGCTATGGGTGGAATATAATATTCTATTTCATATTCATCAAGCATTTTCTGCAGTTGTGCTAAAATTTTTTCCACTACTTTTTTGCATCCTGAATACCTTTTTCAAATTTTTCTTCAGAATATGTCTCGATTGTAAGCTGTTCCCCATAAGGAACTGCAAATACTAAAGCGGATTTATAAGCGCCTGCATATTCACTGTACGCAATATTGGCAAATCCATAAATAACTTCTGGATATTCTATAAATATATTGCGAATATTCTTTTCAATCATGCTAACTTCCTCCATGACAAATTCCACTTTATAACATCCAAACCGGAATTTGTTTTAGCGCGGACGGTGCAATTCACCCGACCGCATATATGTGCGTATTCAAAGTTAGCTTGTCAGGCAGTCACACGATGTGATAAATCATAATTTAACATATTAAAAAATCTGTGCAGCATTTGCAGGAAGATTTCTCACTTGTTCAAGATAATATCTCGAATTTTCTGCTTCGGTGTAATTATATTGGAACCCAAGTTTTTCTCCAACTTCGGGGGCAATTTCGTCCATAAGACCGCACATTATCATGACAGAATTCCACACCTGCTCCGATGTTGTTCCGCCATAAGTTTGCAGGAATCTTTCCCATACCGTTGGTTCAAGCCATCTGTACATATATTTTGCTGATTTTCCCACGCTTACAGAAAAATCCGTCTCATTACCAATTTTCCATGATAGGATTTTCACGAGCTGCGGTCTTACGATTCCATTTAACATATCGTGAGCAAATGGAAGCTCATTTCTCCATAACCCTTTTGCTACATTGTTTAAACACCACCAGAATTCGTTGCATACGGCAAGATATTCCGTTTCCGAGGGCTTTTTTACATGAAAATCAACATCGGTAGCTTCTGGAATATCCGGGAGTATTCCGTCCTTGTCAAGTAAAATCCTACATAGTTTATCGTCCAAAATATCAAGCTTATCCAAAGGTTCAACGTGCAGGTCAAGACGGTTACCGTCTGCAAACTGTATCAGCCAACCATAGCATTTTTTAAAGTCCACTTCCAATCCCATGGATTTGTCACACTCGTCGGGACACTGCATATAAAGCCGCTCTCCGAAACGATCTATCCATGATTTATCCTCATAGAACGGCTTGGTTTCGGTGACAGCATAAACTATATCGTAATCCTGAAAAATATCCTTGGGAGCATTTACATTGGTTCGGGAACCGTTCATATAGACTGCTCGTATGCGCTCGTCTTCTTTTGCCGTATTTATAATCAAGTCATACATTTCCTGTTCTGTTCGCATAGTAAAAATTCCTCTTTTTATAAATTTCTTTATATCAGTTTGTATGCTATATATTTAAATTTGCCTCTCTAACTTGATATACCTCAACAGCTTCCATTTTAAAAAGCGATTTATCATATGATGGTCACTCTGGAAATACCCGGATGCAGTGCTCCACATCCGCCGCATCATCCTCAGATATGTATATTTCTGCCGATAGGGAAAGGTTATTTTCCAGAAACGTTTCCTCCTGCAGCAGCTTTAGTACCTGTGTCCATCCTTCGGCAGCGGATTTTGTTTTGAGCCATATTCCCAGAAGGCTGGACCCTGCAGGCCGTCCACTCACAGTATCAACATAATCATAACCGTTGTCCGAAATTGTGCCCTGGGACCATTCCTCAATCCGGTCTGGCACCAAATAACGCAAATCAAGGTCCGGATTGGTAAGTTTCACTGGGTCCAGTAATATTATAATAGTCTGCATATTAACCTCCTCCTGACAGTCATAGTGTTTTTGTATATAAAAGCCGGAAAATTACTATAGTTCTCTCCATTCAATACAATCCGGCTTATCCGGCGTATCATAAAATTGTTTCGCACATTCTATTGCTTTATCAAGTAAAATAACACAATCCGCAGGCAGGGCTGTTCTATCACCATTGCTTACAAAAGTAACATCTACATCACCATATCCTACGGACTGCCACATATCTCCCCGGTCGTTAAGAAAGTAATGGACACATGCAAATGTTCCGTTTATCAATATAGCAAGACAAGGATAATCCGTATTTTTACTAAGCCAAATATCATCAAAGGGATTGGACGCGCTATTCCTTATGAAATTTTCCAATTCCATCCATGAATGACATTCAAAATCACCATTACCATTTGCAATATGCACAAGTACTTTCCTCCACAAACCGGAAATTATTTAGGTGTTATCATTTAATTTGGCATATACATATGTATCTTTCCAAATTGCTTTTCCAGTTTCATCTTTCCAGAAATACACATTTTTTCTAAAATGGGCTTCACGTTGAAATCCTAACGTTTCAAGCAATTTCCATGAACTCTTATTGTCGGGGTCACATTCTGCATATATCCTGTGTACGCCCGTTGAAAATGCCCGTGCTATTAAAGCCTTGCAGCCTTCAGCAGCATAACCATGTCCCCAATAATTCTGATTAAATACATATCCTATTTCCAGTGCTTCAAAGTCACGCTTGCCCATATATACATTCCCGATCATTTTGCGGGAATCTTTTAATTCAACAGCAATCATTTCCTCTGTGCCAATGCGCC
>CAZRZM010000264.1:0-2725 GCA_964604575.1 uncultured Acetatifactor sp. | reverse complement strand
GGGCGTTATAAGTTATAATTGCCATAAGTCCAAAATAATGTTTATTTGCGACTATATGAAAGGGGTGCTTATCCTACTGGCAACGTTCGGATTATTTCTTGCACAACAAAAGGTAAATGTGGGACTTGCTATTTTGTTTGTCATGGGTATATGCGGCAATATTATAGGCGGAATTTTCAATCCTGCGTCCAGTTCACTTTTACCTGATATTGTTAAGAAAGAGGAACTTCAAAAGGCGCAGTCCTATTTTAGTGCCATGAACAGTATACAGGGAATAGCGGGTGTTCTGTTGGCAGGAATATTATATGCGTTGCTGCCGGCATATATTTTATTTACAATTACAGGAGTTTGCTACATTGCATCCGGCGTATCGGAAATGTTCATAAAATATAATTATAAGAAGAAGGAACAGTCACTGACGCTGGGAAGAACCTTTAGCAATATGAAGGAAGGATTTGTGTATCTCTATGGGCGGAAGAATTTGTTTATGGTTCTGCTTATGTTTACGCTGATTAATTTTTTTGTGACACCGATAAACGGAAATATTGTTCCATATTTTGTGAAAACGGACCTGCAGAATGTCCAGAGCTATCTGTTTGACAAGATGGTAACGCCGGAGATGTGGTTATCAATATTCAGTATTTGCGGGGGAATTGCGTCGACAGTAACTGCAATTGTGATAAGTAAAAAAGCGCAGAAAGATAAATGCGGCAGGAATCTGAAAAAGTGGCTTACGGTACTCAGCGGTGTGATGATTTTAGTGGCTGTGGCATATTTCATTTTCGTTCAGAAAGGCATTTCACTAAACGGGTTTATAATATCGTTCTGTATCTTCTCGGTGCTTTTGGCAGTGATATCCTGTGAGGTGAATATTCCTGCGCATACGGCAGTGCTTCTTACGGTAGATAAGGATAATCTGGGTAAGGTTATGAGTATGATTGGCGTGGCAGTGCAGGGCTTCATTCCGTTAGCTTCCCTGATTTCAGGAATTATTCTGAACCGATATGGAATCGCATGGCTTTTTGCGTTCTGCGCAGCAGGTTTTGTGTTGACGGATATTATTGTCATTTCAAGTAAACATATGAATGAAATATAGGCGTGGATAAGCAGGAATATAAAACATAATTGGCTTACATACAGGATACGAAACACCCCTTGATATTTCCATCTATAGCAAGTAGTGGAATAGCAAGGGGTGTTTCTATTTTCTGAAATCATAAGTTATCTATTTTTCATTTTTCTTCTTCAGCGCCGCTGCAATAAATCCTTTGAACAGAGGGTGTGGTCTGTTGGGACGGGATTTTAGTTCGGGATGTCCCTGGGTAGCCACATAGAAAGGATGCTCTGTTATTTCGCACATTTCCACAATACGTCCGTCCGGTGAAGTGCCGGAGAGGCGCAGACCTTTCTCTGTCAGTGCCACGCGGTAGTCATTGTTGACCTCATAGCGGTGGCGGTGTCTCTCGTAAATGGTCTCCTGTCCATACAGTTCATAAGCCTTGGAAGCCTTGTCCAGAACACAGGGATACGCGCCAAGTCTTAAAGTACCGCCAATATCCTCCACACCATTCTGGTCGGGCATCAGCGCAATGACCGGATGGGTGGTTGCAGGGTCTAACTCGATACTGTGGGCATCATTATATCCCACAACATTGCGGGCATATTCCACAATAGTAAGCTGCATTCCCAGACATAATCCCAAGAAGGGAATGCCATGGGTACGCGCATAATTAATCGCATAAATTTTACCGTCGATACCGCGGGAACCAAAGCCGCCGGGTACCAGAATACCGTTACAGTCTGCCAGAAGTTCTTCCACATTTTCGGGAGTAACATGTTCGGAGTCAATCCATTTAATATTTACGGTGGTGTGGTTGGTAATACCACCATGCTTTAATGCTTCCACAACACTGATATAGGCATCGTGGAGAGAAACATATTTTCCCACCAGCGCAATTTTCACTTCATCAGTAGGATGTTTTAAATCATGGACCATGGTTTTCCAGTCCGTCAGGTCAGGTTCGGGACAGTCCAGATGCAGACATTCGCAGGCAACCTGGGCGAGGTGTTCCTCCTCCATGGCAAGAGGAGCCTCATAGAGATATTCCACATCCAGATTCTGCAATACATGGTTGCTGGGTACATTACAGAACAAAGCGATTTTATCTTTTAAACCCTGCTCCAGGGGATGCTCACTGCGGCATACAATAATATCCGGCTGGATTCCCATACTCTGCAAATCTTTTACACTTGCCTGGGTTGGTTTTGTCTTTAATTCCTGGGACGCACTCAGGTAAGGAATCAATGTAACATGAATGAGGATGGCATTATCATGTCCGATTTCATGCTGGAACTGGCGAATGGATTCCAGGAAAGGCTGGCTTTCGATGTCACCCACCGTACCTCCTACTTCAATAATGGCAATCCGGGTATCGGGGTCTGTAAAATTACGGTAAAAACGGCTTTTAATCTCGTTGGTAATATGGGGAATTACCTGAACCGTTCCACCGCCGTAATCGCCGCGGCGTTCCTTCTGCAGGACAGACCAGTATACTTTTCCGGTGGTTACATTGGAATTTTTATCAAGACTTTCGTCGATAAATCTCTCATAATGTCCCAAATCCAAATCCGTCTCTGCACCGTCGTCGGTTACAAAAACCTCTCCATGCATATAAAAGATTTTTTAGTAGGTGGAAACTTCAATTATACAGCACAATCAAATGCG
>CAZRZM010000263.1:0-2730 GCA_964604575.1 uncultured Acetatifactor sp. | reverse complement strand
GGCAAGGAATTTAATGTCACCCGTGAGCGCATTCGTCAGATTGAGGCGAAGGCGCTTCGTAAGCTGCGTCATCCCAGCCGCAGCCGCAAACTGAAAGACTATCTGGATTAACGGCAGTATGGAAGCGCATACCAAAAGGAAGAAGATAGAGCTTTCCAACAGACTGCAGGCACTGGTGGATATGGTTACACCGGGCAACCGGGTGGTGGATGTGGGATGCGACCATGGTTTTGTATCCATTCGTCTGGTGCAGCAGCAAATCAGCCCTTATGTGCTTGCCATGGATGTGAGGGAGGGACCTCTTTCCAGGGCAGAAGAGCATATTGCAGAATATGGTTTGGGCAGCTACATAGAAACCAGATTGTCCGATGGTCTGTGTGCTTATAAAAAAGGAGAAGCCGATACCTGTATTTGTGCAGGCATGGGAGGCAGGCTCATGATGCGCATTCTGAAAGGCAGTGAAGACAAGGCGAAAGCTTTTTCGGAACTGATTCTGCAGCCCCAGTCGGAGCTTCCGGCATTTCGCAGATTCCTGCGTGACGAGGGATATCAGATTCTTGACGAGAATATATTGTGTGAAGAAGAAAAATATTATTTTCTGTTCCGGGTATCACCTGCAATCCAGACATCATCAGCAGTTCAAGTAGCATCTGCGGATGGAGAAATGCCCATGAGTGGAATGCCATTGCCGGAGGAGAACGAGTTGTATGAGAAATACGGCAGACTGCTCTTACAGAGGAAGGATGCGGTTCTCTATCAATATCTTAAAGGAACGTTGAAAACCGTGGAGCAGATTGCCGGCGAACTAAGAGCCAATCCTTCAGAACGTACAAACCGTCGTCTGGAGGAGGTGGAGCGGGAGATGGCGGATTTGCATAGGGCATTAGCATATTTTGACGAAAAAAGAGATTGACTATAGGTGATATGGCATAATTGATATGTTGGAACAGATAACGGAGATTATGAGAAGAAGGGCAGGGTACAAAATGTATACGATAACGATAAACGGTGAGAAAAAACAATATCCCCAGGGAACCACTTATGAGAATATTGTAGATGAGTATCAGGCAGAGTACGATAATCTGATTGCTGCAGTGACCGCAGACGGCAAAATCCGGGAACTTTTTAAGAAAGTGACGAAAGACTGTACTTTGGAGTTTTTTACGCTGCGGGATGCGGTTGGCTATAAAACATATGTGAGAACAGCCACTATGCTGTTTTTAAAGAGTGTATTTGATATTTTCGGCGCAGAAGTCTGCCGGAATTGTCGTGTGGAATTTGCTGTCGGAAACGGTTCTTATATTTCTTCCAGAGAAATGATTCCTGCAACAAGGGAGAGCGCTGACAAAATTCAGGGAAGAATGCGGGAGCTGGTGGCTTTAAAAACACCCTTTATGAAACGTTCTTATCCTATTGATGATGCCATGGAATTGTTTCGGAGAAATCATATGACGGACAAGGAAAGACTGTTCCGTTACCGCAGAAGCTCTTTTGTAAACATTTATGAGATAGAAGGATATTATGATTATTATTATGGTTACATGCTGCCGAATGCAGGATATGTAAAATGGTTTGAGGTTATTCCCTATGATGAAGGTTTTATGCTGCTGCTTCCCAGAAAGGAAAATCCCACCATGGTGGAGCCTTTTAAGGAACAGCGTAAGCTTTTTGAGACTTTAAAGGAGTCGGAGAACTGGGCAAGAAAAGTAGGAATAGAAACAGTTGGAGACTTAAATGACGGTATATGCAGCGGTTCCTTAAGTGAGCTGATTCTGGTGCAGGAGGCAGAGCAGGAGCGTAAAATAGGTGAGATTGCCAAAGAGATTGTAGGCAGGAGTGGTGTGAAATTTATTATGATAGCAGGTCCGTCCTCTTCAGGTAAGACCAGTTTTTCACATAGACTGTCTATCCAGCTTAGAACGCTGGGCAAGGTGCCCCATCCTATTGCACTGGATGATTATTTTGTTGACCGCGAAAAAACTCCCAGAGATGAAAATGGGGACTACAATTTTGAATGTCTGGAGGCTATTGATGTCAAAAAGTTTAACGAGGATATGGTGAAACTGTTAAACGGCGAACGTGTGGAGCTTCCCACTTTCAATTTTAAAATTGGCAAGCGGGAGTACAGAGGCAATTATAAACAGTTGGGTGCAGATGATATTCTGGTTATCGAGGGTATCCATGGTTTGAATGACAAGATGTCCTATGCGCTTCCGGTAGAGAGCAAATATAAAATCTATATCAGTGCGCTGACAAATATTAATGTGGATGGACATAACCGTATTCCCACTACGGACGGCAGACTGCTGCGCCGTATGGTAAGGGATGCCAGAACCAGGGGAACCGAGGCGCGCAGGACTATTGAAATGTGGCCCTCTGTGCGGAGAGGCGAGGAAGAAAATATATTCCCGTTCCAGGAAGATGCGGATGCCATGTTTAATTCTGCACTTATTTATGAACTGGCGGTGCTGAAGCAATTTGCGGAACCCCTGCTGTTCCAGATTCCCAAAGGGGCACCGGAGTATTATGAGGCAAAGAGACTGCTTAAGTTTCTGGATTATTTTCTGGGTTTGCCCAGCGAGAATCTGCCCAATAATTCCATATGCAGGGAGTTTGTAGGTGGAAGCTGTTTTAATGTATAGTTGCTGCATTTTGTTTTGATTTCAGGTAACAGTTCAGCCTTCCATTATCCTTTTGTGGAGTCGGTGCTGTGTCAGGACTTCCGTCATC
>CAZRZM010000262.1:0-2744 GCA_964604575.1 uncultured Acetatifactor sp. | reverse complement strand
GGTCAAAAGCCCCTCTATAGTACCTTGAAAAGTTCATATATTTTGTAGTAAATACAAGCCTAAATGGTTTACTTGTTGTATAATAGAGGTATCAAAGCTACAGTGTGGCTTGGGAAAGAAGGTAATCTCTATGTCATTCAAAGAAAACGCTTACCAGCAAATGTCATTTACAGATAGTTTTTCAGGATTAACTGCCAGAGAACAAAAAGCACTGGAAAAATCCTGGGCAAAAGTCTTTGCCGATGAAATATTTCCTGCCATTGATGAAAAGCTTTTTTCTGTATTATACAGTGATAAGGCATCCAGACCGAATACTCCGGTCAATGTGATTGTTGGTGCACTCATCATCAAAGAGCTTTTTGATTATTCCGATGATGAGATGGTTGAAAATCTTATGCTGGATTTTCGGTTTCAGTACGCACTGCACACAACAAGTTTTGAAGAACAGCCTTTGAGTGACAAGACCTTAAGCCGTTTCCGCAAGAGGTGTTATGATTATGAAACACTTCACAACAAGGATCTCTACCACGACTGTGTGAAAGATCTAAGTGCCTCCATTGCAAAATTGATGGGAATCAGCGGTAAAGTCAGACGTATGGATTCCATGATGATTGAATCCAACATCCGCAAGCTTAGCCGAATGGAACTGATATACACGTGCATCGCAAAGCTGGCGATATATGTGAATAAAATCAATGATTCTGCTCTGTCTGACGATTTAAAACACTACATTGATCCTAACGATTTTAACAGAGTGATTTATCATCAGCGCAGTACCGATGCAGATGAGCGCATGAAGCAACTTTTAACGGATGCAGATAAACTTCTTGCCTTGTGTGAGTCTGGTTACAATGATTCAACAGAGTATGATCTGTTTGTCAGATGTCTGTCAGAACAGACCATTGTTGAAAATGAAAAACGCAGACTCCGCACAAAAGAAGACGGCGGCATGAAATCATCCATGCTGCAGAATCCTTCTGATCCGGAAGCTACATTCCGAAGCAAAGCAGGAAAAGAGCATCGGGGATATGTTGCCAACCTTGAGGAATCTGTAGGAGAAAATGGTTCCGTTGTAACAGAGTATCAATATGACCAAAACAACCACAGTGACAGTCAATTTATCCAAGAGCATCTTGAGCAGATGGATAAACAGGAAGAGCGAACTGTTATAGTTACGGATGGTGCATACAGCGGAACAGAAAACACACAACTTGCAGCCGATAAAAACGTAGAACTGATTACCACAAGCCTGACAGGGAAACCAGCTCCGGATATCCTTGCTGATTTTGAATTTAACGAAGAGGGAACAAAAGTCCTCCGATGTCCAGCCGGCCATGCCCCCAAAAGCTGTTCTTATATGAAACAAAGCAATCAGTGTGCCGTTTCCTTTCTGCATGAGCAGTGTGCCAACTGTCCGTATCAGGAACAATGCAAGCCGAAGATTTATAAGCGAGTTGCAAAAATAGTAACATCCAAAGCTGCACATGAACGTGCGAAAATTCAGCGTAACATGAGTAGTGACGAATTTAAAAATTATGCAAGGCTTCGTAATGGAGTGGAAACTGTTCCGTCAAATATCCGTAAGAATTACCATTTGGAAAAGATGCCTCGTGGCAAACAGCGTGGCAAATTCTTTTTCGGTTCCAAAATAGCAGCGTTGAATTTCCGGAAACTCTTCAATTATGTGAAGGGTCTGGGAAACTATGCCCCAAATCCGGTACTTGCATAAAACAAGGTAGGGAATACCCAGCATATATCCCCAAAAGTCCGGCGATATACTACAAAATATGAATTTTTCAAGGTGCTATAGGAATAGGGTCAAATTTATTTATCGTTTTGACCCCAACATCATACCATGAGGTAAGTATGTTTCCGAGACGATGCTTATGTTTTCATGGAGTGACTTGTTTACTTTCGTCATCATGCTGGTGGCGATACTGACCTACATAGATACTAGAAAACATAAAAAATAGCCGTCCTGTTCATTTAGCGATGAAAACGGCTACTTCTTAATTACTTGAATATAATTCGCCGGAACGGGTGACCTGCAGTCACCCGCCGACTGCCTTGGTAAGTATATTATAGGATGGTTTTACATTTTTCTCAAATAAAAACCGCCCCGGCGCTACCAACATCAACGCAAGTAGTTCTAACCCTGATTTTACCAAAGGAGGTATCCACTATGCCATTTTCAAAAGAAAACTCTTACACAACTGATTACATCTACTCTCTCCCAGAAGGACAACGTGCAGAACTAATCGACGGTATTGTTTACGATATGGCACCACCAAGCAGATTGCATCAAGAACTTGTTATGAATTTATCAGCAGAAATACGTGCCCATATCAAAAAAAATAACGGTTCCTGCAAGGTCTATCCTGCCCCCTTCGCTGTCTTTCTTAACAAGGATGACAAAACATACGTTGAACCGGATATCAGTGTTATTTGCGACAAATCCAAACTGGATGACCGTGGATGTAATGGTGCACCGGACTGGATCATTGAGATTGCATCCCCAAGCACAAAACGAACTGATTATGGTGTGAAGTTATTCAAATACCGTTCTGCTGGTGTTCGTGAATACTGGATTGTAAATCCACTTACCAAAACAGTAAATGTCTATGATCTGGAAAAAGAAGAACTGAGCGATCAGTACAGCTTTGATGATAATATACAGGTATGTATTTACGATAATCTGTCAATCAACATTGCAGAATTAATAAAATAAATAAAACCGCACAGGC
>CAZRZM010000261.1:0-2750 GCA_964604575.1 uncultured Acetatifactor sp. | reverse complement strand
ACAAACATCTGAATAAAATGATACAAACCGGTATAGGAATGCTTGCGATATCTCATAATCTGATTTACCGCTTCCTTTATGTCAACACCTCTAAGTTTCAATTCCACTTGAACAAGCGGCAAGCCGTTGACTAATAATGTTACATCATATCTATTGACATACTTACCCTGTACTGTAGTCTGGTTTGTAACCTGATATGTATTCTTTGTATAGTCCTCATCCAAAAAGGCAATGTAAACCTTGCTTCCGTCATCACGTTCCAACACATATTTATCTCTGAGAACTTTTGCACTATCAAAAATTCCTCTTCCATTTAAATAATTGAGGATACGTTCCCACTCTTTATCAGACAGAGGAGTCACTAATTTTGCTTTATTATACTTCTCACACTGTACTCTAAAATTTGCAAGCAATGCATCATAATCCGGAATATTAACAACCTGATAATCCTGTCCTTGCAACTGCTCTATAAATTGCTTCTCTAATTGTGCTTCACTCTGATAAGCCATTTATCTATTCCTCCAATCGTATGTTTTCTATTTTTCAGCAAAAGAATTAATCTTTACTTTTATGTAATTCATTAGCCACAACCACTTTTGACATATCTTTATGTTTTCTGAATATTGAACTATTTTTTGCTCAATTACATCCAACATACGAATAGCAAAGAAATCCCTGTTTTCTAAATATTTGTTAATATAATCAACTACAAATAAACTGTCTTCGTCCTGCACTATCCACTCTTTGCTTCTAAATTCACAGTTCTCCTTTGTTAATCCCAATTCTTTTATCAACTCTGGGGCAACTACAACTCTAGGGTATATTGCTACGTTACTTTCCAAATCATACGCCTTAACCAACGCCATCCCCCATACCATTACTTCATCAGCGAAAAAATTACCCGAAGCAATTCCACCTCTCGTTAACAAACCACGCTTCAAAAATTGTACTTGAATAATTGCACTCATCATTACAACTGCACAGAATGCTCCATGACCAGATTCTCCCATACGAGGCATTGCTACTATTATGTTGTCCGAAAATATTTTTACACTTGGTCTAACATTTTTATCTTCAAACAAGTAATCAAACAAATCCATTGATTCTGTATAAGCATCATGCATCATTTCAAGTGACTTTTCTGCATCGGACTTAATTGCTGCTGTAGAACCCAAAATATCAATGAATGCCACTATACATTCTTTCATATTTCCTTGTGTACTCATTTCTTTTCTCCCTATGGTATATTCTGATTTACAAAATCATCGTAATACTTCATCCATCAACTCTACCACCACATCACACGCATCCTCAAACGCAATGTCCGTTGCATACTCAAAATCCTTCTGATAATTCTTCCACTGCCTCTGCATTACTTCGCTACTCTTAACCGTATCTATAATGCTACGATACTCCTTAATCACTGCTGATGAACCACGCTTTTCTGTGGTGGCGGTCAGTGCAGCCTTTAACGCATCCGGCTCTATGTCTGCATATTGCAGCTTGGCCAATATGTAGATATCGTAATAATCTCTTGGTCTGGTATTCTGGTCACCTCTGGATATGACAGTCTCCAGTTTTTCCGCCATAATGGTTTCCAGATTATACGCAAGCACCAAAATACTTCTATCCTCTAACAAGAGTTTGAATTGATACTCTATCTCTTTTGGTGTAATCTTATCTCCTGTCGTAATATCCAATTTCAACGGAACAGCCATTGGTGGATAATTTGCAGACAGCGAAACACGATACCCGGTATATACATCTCCCTCTCGGATTTCTCCGATGCTACGGAAACTAAAGGTCACATCATCCTCTAATTCTATTTTACAAATCTCTTCAAACATTTCCCGCACCGTCTGTTCATTGACAGGCAGACCTTTTATGGTTGCATCCATATCCATAGTTGCTCTAGTATCAAGTCCAACCATTGCCGCAATCAGGAATCCACCTTTTAAAATAAAATTCTGCTGATATTTTGAAATAGATATTCGTTCCAGCAGTCTCTCCAACATAAAATTCTGCATGACCAGCTGTGCGGATATATGTTTTTCCTTTGCAAGATTTTTAATAATCGCTTTTAGCTGCATTGCGTTTTTCATAACAACACCTCCAGATATGCTCTGAGTTTTTTCTCGACCTTCAAGGTTTTTGCATACTCTGACAAAAGCGGAATATTTTTATCTGTTCTGGTTGCATATCGCTTAAACGCCTCCGTCACTACCTGAATATCCACATGACTATGGGAGCGTAAAATATCACAGAGCGTGCGCTCCGCACTATAAGCCCTTACTGTATTTCCTCCCGGCGTAAGCGTTTCTGCCACGCCCAAATCATACAAGGCTTCCTTACATTGCACACATCGAATATTTTCTTCTTTGGGCTTTGTCAAATTATAATTCGCCGGAAAAGTCATGTGATACCTGTTCGGTGTCCTATCCGTTAAATCCCAAAGGAACAATGCCGTTTCATGAGAATAGATTCCTCTTTTAAATCGACTCTGCAAGTTAAAAATCTCATCTTCCCAAACCTCCGGCAAAATATAAACACCTCTTGTTGACTTTTCAATCATGCCCTTGTCAACAAGGTATTTGATATTTCCACGAGAGATACCTGCTGCAACCACCATTGCAGTAGTAACTGTACCATTATTCTCTTTTGCCATCTTGATAATTTCTTCAGTTGCTCCCACAATAGTTCCCTTTCTTTTCATTGACTTTTATGCTTATAATTATATTTTTGCATGTCAT
>CAZRZM010000260.1:0-2870 GCA_964604575.1 uncultured Acetatifactor sp. | reverse complement strand
AAACCTATCCTTTCCACCACTCATTTAAGCTGCCTGCAGCCGTCTTTTTTATTCCTGCGGAGTATTCTACTTAAACAGAACAATAACCGTATCTTCTGCATCTGTGGTATCCACAGTGCCGTCCGCATTGTATATGCCCCCGCTTATATGGCTCACTTTGCCCGGCAGATAAAAAAGAGCCTTCGCATCCGTGATAAGAATCATTTTATCTGCCTGCTGCTCCAACTGCTCTTTTGACAGAAGTGTTCCGTCCTTTACGCTGGTATATACAGCATTCAGGTCATAATCCGCCGCTTTTGCCTGGGAAACAGTGCCATAAAATAATGTTTCCTCATTATATTGTGTATAAGAGTCCGCATTATTAAATTTGTGCGTCACTACTACCTTGTCGGAATTGTCCTCAAGCAGTTCCACTTTCTCCACCACAATGGGAATCACTCCATTCTCTGTATGCTCTGCATTATATTCAGATGCCTCACTCATTGCCATTGTAGTTAAATCAGTGATATTATAATAATCTTTGTCAAAAGACTCTACCAAATACGAAGTGACTTCACCACTCTGTGCAACTGCTATAGAAGTAACCTTCACCACATCCGGAGCTTTCACACTTCCACATCCAGCCAGCAGTATTATGGTACAGACACATCCAGCCAGCCATTTAACCTTAATTGTATTCATACACGATTCCTCTTTCTATCACAAGACTTCTTTACAGTCCATCCATGCCATTCTAACACAGAGTTTTCAGTATTTCAAGACTTTTGAATGTACGTTCCATAAAGCGTCTGCAGTAAATGTCTGCAACCTCCTCCAGTTCATGAAGCACTTTATCCGTAACCGTAAAGGTATACAGTTTTTCAATAGAGCTTGATGCTATGTACTGTAGTGCATAAACCGTAGACTCATCCAGTATTCTGTCAGAGGGCACACCGGGAAATTCTCCGTTCACCGCAATGGCTTTCAGCTCATAGATACATTTTACAAGGGCATTGGGCAGTGCGGGTGCGCCAAGCGCCCTAAGAGACTGGTATAACAATTTCATCATATCCCTTTCGTCATTGTTCTCCCTTGTGTAAAAATCTGCCACCTCCGCAAAATACATCCCATAATAAGCGCCTATATAATCCGTCATAAGCTCTTCAAAATAATTCTGAATCTCCACCTCAGATATGGTGTAAGAGTCCCTGCCTGCGTATAATTTAAAAGTACCGAAACAAAAGGGGTTGGTGGCCGCCGCCAGCCGGTTTCCCGGCTTTCTTGCACCTCTTGCAAAGGCGGACAGTTTTCCCTTTTCCTTCGTCAACAAACAGACACGCCTATCATATTCCCCGATAGGCGTCTGTTTCAATATTATTCCCGTTACCCATATGAATTCCTGCATAAGGATTCACTCCTGCCGTTGCTGCTCTGTTGTCTTTTCCTGTTCTGTCAATTCCGTTTTTATTTTCTGCATTCATAAAAGATGAATATGATAAATAATCTTCAATTTTTCCGGTGTGTTCAAATTGCTTCCAGTAATTTATGCCTGACATCTTATGCTTCCCCCTGTATTTTATATATGAAAAGTGCATTACTTTTTTTCATAAAATAGGGTCTGCATTTTCTCTTTTTCTATTCGCCCATATGAGTATCTTTTGGATTATATCCAAAATTTTTCAAAAGAAAATCACTGTCACGCCAGTCTTTTTTCACCTTTACCCAGAGCTGTAAATTCACCTGCATTTCCAGCATTTCTTCTATGTCGTGGCGCGCCTGGGAACCGATTTTTTTGAGCATTTGCCCGCCTTTGCCGATAATAATGCCCTTGTGGGAATCCTTCTCACACACAATGGTCGCCTCAATATCACATATATGTTTTCTTTCCTTCATACTTTCGATACTGACGGCAATACCGTGGGGAATCTCCTCCTCCAGAAGACGCAGCGCTTTCTCACGGATCAGTTCTGCCACAATCTGGCGCATGGGCTGGTCAGTAATCGTGTCTTCATCATAAAAAGGCTCTCCATAAGGAAGATATTTAAAAATACACTCCACCAGCACATCTGTATTGTCGCCCTTGAGCGCCGATACAGGTACAATCTCCTGAAAATCCAGTTCTTTGCGATAGGCATCAATAAAGGTAAGTATCTCTTCACGTTTTACGGTATCCGTTTTATTGATAACCAGAATTACCGGTGTCCTGGTCTTTTTCAACTGTTCAATGATATGTCGTTCCCCCGCACCAATGTAGGTCGTGGGCTCCACCAGCCACAGAATCACATCCACATCATTGAGGGTGTTGACCGCCACATTTACCATGTATTCACCCAGCTTGTTTTTGGATTTATGGATGCCGGGGGTGTCCAGAAACACTATCTGTCCCTGCTCCATCGTCAACACGGTCTGTATCCGGTTGCGGGTGGTCTGGGGCTTGTTGGATGTAATTGCAATCTTCTGCCCGATGAGCTGGTTCATCAACGTGGATTTTCCTACATTGGGACGTCCGATTAAAGTCACAAATCCTGATTTGAATGACGGATTCTCGTTCATATTATTCTCACTTTCTTATCTGCTGCGGATTATTAGTACTATTTGAAACAAAACTGGAAAATCTGTCATTTATTATAGAGGGAAATGGTTAAAAAAGCAAGGTGGTATCCATCCGTGTTCTCATTACCATAAGCTCCCGGTTCCCCTTACGTTTTTCATGCACAAGGATATAATCCCCTATACTATCCTCTATAACATGGCAGTCTGTCTCCTCTGCCACCTCCCGAATCAGAGTGTCCTTTAACTTATAGTCTTAAAATATAAAATTCAATTATATCTTGCTTATTCAAATTTTTTTCAATAAAATATTTCTCATATTTCTGCCAGAAGGAAAGAAT
>CAZRZM010000259.1:2618-2889 GCA_964604575.1 uncultured Acetatifactor sp. | reverse complement strand
CCCTTGAATTTTCAAAAACTTGACAAACTGGGATAATGCTGGGAATAAAGTCAATTAATCAGCGTTTCCCTAGATAAAACGAGCCTCTTATGGTATGATATAGGTACTGCATTTGAGGCTCGTTCCGTAGAGAAAAAGGTCTGTTACAGGCTTTTGAAGGAAAGGAGGCAATAGATGCCTAACAAGCGAAAGGACAACAAGGACAGACTGTTAAGGACGGGAGAGAGCCAAAGAAAAGATTTGACATACATGTATCGTTACACCGATATGA
>CAZRZM010000259.1:0-2608 GCA_964604575.1 uncultured Acetatifactor sp. | reverse complement strand
GAGAGGGAAACGGCAGTGTGTCTACGCAGATGATTTGAACAAGCTGCGTGAAAAGGAAAAGAAAATACAGTTAGATACCTTGCAGGGATTGGATATATCCGGCGGTGGTATTACGGTGATTGAACTGGTGGAGCGATACGTCAGTCTCAGAAGAAATGTGCGTTACAACACCACAGTGGGGTACAATTTTGTACTGAATGTTTTACGCAAAGAGGAATTCGGATACCAGCAGGTAAGCAAGGTCAGAGTGGTTGATGCCAAGAGATTTTTATTAAATCTGTATGACAAAGGACGAGGGTATAGTAGCATCAATAGTATCAAAGGTGTGTTGAAGCCTGCTTTTCAGATGGCTGTTAATGATGACTATCTTAGGAAAAATCCATTTGATTTCAGGATGGATTTGATACCGAATAACAGTGAGAAGAGAGTGGCAATGACCGAGAAAGAGCAGGAGAGATATCTGGAGTATGTGCGTAATGATGAGCATTTTAGTAGGTACTATGATGAGATAATAGTGCTGCTTGGAACCGGGATGCGAATTAGTGAATTTATGGGACTTACCTTTTCGGATTTGGATTTTGAGGAGCGAAAAATAAGGGTGGACCATCAGCTTACCAGAACCCGAAATGGTAAATACTATGTGGAGAAAACCAAGACGGAGAATGGTGTCCGCTTTATCTACATGACGGATGAGGTAAAGGAGGCATTGCTGAATATCATCGCAAGCAGACAGAAACCACGCAAGGAAATGGTAGTGGATGGCTATAAAGGATTTCTGCTGTTGGACAAGGATGGAAAGCCTAAAGTGGCAATGCATCTGGAGCATGTCATGAAGCAGTTGCTTGATAAATACAATGCCACTCATGAGGAGCAGTTACCGCGAATTACACCCCATGTGCTTCGGCATACTTTTTGTACCCGGATGGCAGAGTGTGGAATGAATCCCAAAACATTGCAATATCTGATGGGGCATGCGGACATTACGGTGACTTTAAACGTGTATACTCACGCATCTTACACCAAAGTTGCAGATGAAATGGCTCAAATCACCGCTGTTTAAGCGGAATACAGGCACATTTTATTTACACCATTTTTACACCAAATGACTGTAAAAATACGAAGAATTATGAAGAATTGTGCCAAGATACGGTAAAAAGTAATATGGCAGAAACATAAATCAACGGGGATGGAGAAATACCCACAAACCCAGATAAATCAAGGGTTTACAAGGAATAGTAAGCCTTTGTGGAAACGAAAATAAGGAGAAAAAACAACATGATAAAAATACTATTCATTTGCCACGGCAGGATATAGGAAAAGTGGGAAAAATGAAAAAAAGGGGATTTTGGGGGATTGGAGGGTAAATTTCACCCCAATGTTACTTATTCGCAATTTGCGAATAAGATTTGAGGTTTTTGATTAGGTTTGGATCGAAAAATACTGCTGGAATAGTGTTGAGGGGTATAGAGGGATTATTTGAGAAAAGGGTGGAATTGTATGAAGAGCGGCGTTAAAATGGATTTAAGGGGGAATTAGAGGGTCTGAAGATAGTTCCCAAAGTTCCCAAGATTGAATCGATTTCGGATATTAAATTTATGAAAATACGGTTATGCGTGTACGAAATTTCAGAAGAGATGATTTAGAATGGATAATGGCGAAAGCGTAAGGGAACTGGCTGCCGCATTAGATGAAATATGTGAAAAGCTGTGCGAGAAAGCAAAACCCCTGCCAGTGCCTGATATTGAAAACAGACAAGACGTATGGGAGCAAGTCAAACGTCTTAGGGAAATTGTGGGGCAACTGTGGCAAAGTGATTTGTATGAGCATCAGTATTTCAATGAGATGATGAGCATGAAAGCACTGACTCAGCGTGTGGAAAAAGAAAAAGAAGAAACGGAAATAAGACATAACTGCCAATTAGAAGAAATAAGGCGAAAGTTTTGGGATGAACAAAAGAAAAATAGGGACATGGAGAAACGGATCGCAGAGTATGAAGAGAACATAAAAAAACAAACTTCAGAGCGTGAAGAGGACATGAAAAAGCGGATTTCCGAGTATGAGGAAGAAAACAAGCTTTTGAAAGAAAAGCTTGCAGTATATGAAAAGAAAAAGACGAAAATAGGAAATAAGAACGCATATAGAGATGATATTGACCCGTCAGAGGTTTACCGTCTGGCAAGAATAGAGGGAATGAGCATATCAGCGATTGCAAAAAAATATAATGTCAGCACGGTAACGATAAGAAAGCGTCTGGAAATAGGAGAAAAAAATAGGTTAGAATAAGATAGGTTCCCTGTTCTGTGGTACATGGGTGGCAAAAACGAAAAAATTTGTTTTTTCTGGTGGTGTGTTAATGATAAAAAAGTGGGGAGCATGATTAAGGATGGTTCCCAGTTCCCAATTTAGTGACATTGTGAGGGTGAGGAAGTGCAACGGCTTCCCCACCCTTTCCTATTTTTTACGGATTTTTAACCACAAAAAGTACATAGAATTTATATATAGGTAGCGAGTCTGAAATGAAAGCAATTATAGCATGAATTTTAAATTGAGTACTTATGACCTACATAAGAGTACAATGCGAAGAATAGATTTGTAATAGTAATATGAT
>CAZRZM010000258.1:0-2927 GCA_964604575.1 uncultured Acetatifactor sp. | reverse complement strand
TGCTTTCTGTGGCACTGTTCATGACAATAGGACCTTTTCCGATTCTTTTTTCAGGACTTCGTCAGGCTATTGGCTTGGCGTTTGTGGTACCAGCATTTTATTTTGTTAAGAATAAGAAACCACTGCAGTTTATGGCGGTTGTGTTATTGGCTACATTATTTCATCAATCGACATTAATAATATTGTTATTGTATCCGGTATATCATGTTAAAATAAACAAAGAATGGGTGTTGATTATTGTTCCAACTGCATTATTCGTGCTCGTTTATAATAAACCGATTTTTCAATTCTTACTTCAATTTGTCGGTGAAAAATACAGAGTGAAATTTGGTATAGAACAAACCGGGTCATATAGTGTGCTTATTTTATTGTTCCTATTTGTTATATACTCATTTGTTATGGTGGATGTAAGAAATGAGGTGGAGTATATAGGCTTAAGAAATATATTGCTTTTGACGTTTTGCATACAGTTATTTGTTCCGGTCAGTACAGTGGCAATGAGGATGAATTATTATTTTTTAATTATACTCCCGATTACCATTCCAGAAATTGCAAGACA
Source organism: uncultured Acetatifactor sp. (assembly GCA_964604575.1). Classification (GTDB taxonomy): domain Bacteria; phylum Bacillota; class Clostridia; order Lachnospirales; family Lachnospiraceae; genus Acetatifactor. The sequence goes on along the minus strand of CAZRZM010000258.1, from coordinate 2,368 downwards.
CAGCAGGATAAAGATGAGACAGATTGCATCTTTTGCTGAAATTGTTATGTGCGTTTTCTTCTTTGCTTACTATATTAGAGATACATTTGTTGGCGCAGACATGTTAGAAATGTATCCATACCTGCCTTTTTGGCAATGAAATGGAGGTCAATCGTGAAAATTGTGCAAATTAATCCGGTATGCCACGCAAGTACCGGAAAAATTGCTGTAAATTTAAGCAATATTTTGTCTAGTCAGGGAATTGAAAATTATATTTATTATACATCGGGGGATTCAGAATGCAATTGTGCTATTAAGTATGCGAAAGAGCACAACATAAAAATAATGGCTCTTCGCTCCAGAATATTGGGTAATTATGGTTTTAATTCCATATCTATGACGAAAAGACTGATATCGGAGCTGAAAGAAACTCGTCCGGATGTTATTCACTTGCATAATCTCCATAGTCATAATGTGAATTTAACATTACTTTTTCAGTATTTAAAGAGTATTAATGTGAAAATTGTATGGACATTTCACGATTGTTGGGCATTTACGGCATATTGTCCTTATTTTACGTTGAGTAAGTGCAATAAATGGATAGAGGGGTGTTGTCAGTGCCCGCAGAAAAGGGCATTTACGTGGTTTTTTGACAGAAGCGCAGAGTTATATGCCAAAAAGAAAGAGGTGTTTACTGGACTTCATGATATGACTGTTGTGACTCCATCAAAGTGGCTTGCCAATTTGGTAAGACAGTCTTTTTTTGGTGAATATTCTATAGAGGTTATTCCAAACGGGATAGATTTGTCAATATATAAACCTGCATTGGGAGATTTTCGGATGAAGTATGGTTTGAAAAAGAAATATATTGTGTTGGGGGTTGCATTTGACTGGGACAGAAGAAAGGGACTGGATGTATTTGTTAGTCTTGCAAAGTTTCTAAACGAGAAATTCCAGATTGTTTTGGTTGGAACAGATGATAAAGTAGATAAGCAATTGCCAGATAATATTTTATCTATTCATCGTACACAAAGCCAAGCAGAACTTGCAGAAATATATACTGCGGCGGACATTTTTGTTAATCCGACCAGAGAAGAAAATTATCCAACGGTGAATATGGAGGCATTAGCTTGCGGAACACCGGTTTTGACATTCAGAACCGGAGGAAGCCCTGAATCATTGGATGAAACATGTGGAAGCGTGGTTGCATGCGATGATGTACACACGATGGAAGAAGAGATTGTTCGTATATGCACGGAAAAACCTTATTCAGAAGAGGCGTGCCTGCGACGCGCGCAAATATTTGATATGTTTGCCAGATTTGAGGAGTATATAAAGCTATACATGAAAGAGAATGATAGTATATGAATATATTAAAAAATAAAGTTGCCAGTAATGCTACATGGATTATTGCATGTAAAATTGTACAATCGGTTCTGTCATTACTTGTTACTATGTTGACAGCACGGTACTTGGGACCATCAAATTATGGAGTTATAAATTATGCAGCTTCCTTGGTTGCTTTTATGGCACCGATTGCACAACTGGGGCTGGGAAATATTTTAGTGCAGGAAATAGTGGTATCTCCCGAAAAAGAAGGAGAAACATTAGGGACATCATTGCTGATAAGTTTTTTTTCTTCCTTATCGTGTATATTGGGTGTGATAGCTTTTACAATGATTGCGAACCGTGGGGAAAACGAAACCATAATTGTTTGTGGCTTGTATAGTGTTTTGTTGATTTTTCAGGGTCTTGAAATGATACAATATTGGTTTCAGGCAAAATTTCTCTCTAAATATACCTCAGTTACAATGCTTATCGCTTATGTGGTGGTATCTGGATATAAGATAGCCCTTTTGATATTTTCAGGCGATGTTTGTTTGTTTGCAATTGCTCAGGCAATAGACTATTGTATTATATCCCTCGGGTTGATATGCATTTATAAGAAGCTGGGTGGGAAGAAGTTTGCGTTTTCAATAAGTGCAGCGAAGCATCTATTGGGAAAAAGTCGATATTACGTTGTATCTAGTCTAATGGTTACGGTGTTTGCCCAGACGGACAGAATTATGATTAAGCTGATGAATAATAATGAGTCTTGCGGATATTATTCTGCTGCAGTAGCCTGTGCGGGTATAACAAGTTTTATTTTTGTAGCTATTATTGATTCTTTCAGACCGGTTATTTTTGAGAGCAGAAAAAATTCAGAGGAAAAGTTTCAAAAGAATTTGAAGCGGTTGTATTCTATTGTAATTTATTTTTCCTTGTTCCAGAGTCTTGCAATTGCATTGTTGGCTAATGTAATTGTAAATATTTTATATGGTGCAACTTATTCTCCAGCAATTTCCGCTCTGAGGATTATTGTTTGGTATAGTACATTTTCCTATTTGGG
>CAZRZM010000257.1:0-2930 GCA_964604575.1 uncultured Acetatifactor sp. | reverse complement strand
TGCTTTTTGAATAAGATTGTGTTATACTGGGTTTAACAACAACCAGAATTGTAAATATTGTGTTAAAAAAGGAATGGAGGATACAAGTTATGGCTTTTGGCAAGATAACTCCCAAACAACAGGAGATTTTGGATTATATTAAAGAAGAAATATTAAGAAAGGGATATCCCCCCACTGTTCGGGAGATATGTGAGACGGTTAATTTGAAATCCACCTCTTCTGTCCACTCTCATCTTGAGACTCTTGAGAAAAACGGTTATATCCGCCGCGACCCTACCAAACCGCGTGCGATAGAGATTTGTGACGACAGTTTCCAGATGGTACGGACAGAAACAGTAAGCCTTCCTGTTATTGGCAATGTTGCTGCCGGACAGCCTATCTTCGCCGAAGAAAATATTCAGGAGTATTTTCCTGTGCCGGCGGACGTGGTTCCCAAAGGGGAAGCCTTTATTCTCAATGTCCGCGGAGACTCCATGATTAATGCAGGTATCTTTGATGGTGACCGGGTTTTTGTACATGCATGTAATACTGCCCACAATGGTGAGATGGTTGTGGCGCTTATTGATGATTCTGCCACGGTCAAAACATTTTTTAAAGAAAACGGACATATCCGCCTGCAGCCTGAAAATGATACGATGGAACCAATTATTGTTGATGACTGCCAAATTCTGGGAACTGTATTTGGTATTTTCCGTTTTTACCGTTAATATTAGTCAGTCTTTTTATAATGTATATTATTGCTTTTTGTGGAGAAGATAATTCTTGTATTATAATTAGTTGCGCTCTTTTATCTAAGTAAGGCGCGGAAATGAGGATAATATGGGAAATAAAGTTTTAGATGGTACAGCACTGACCATAGCAATAATTGGTGCTATTAACTGGGCATTAATTGGTCTTTTCCGATTTGACCTTGTTGCCTTCCTTTTGGGCGACATGTCCTGGTTATCCAGAATCATTTATGTTATTGTAGGTATCTGTGGCATATATCTTCTCACATTCTATATGCATCTTGGCGACAGCAGAAGCGATGCCTAACAGGACATGATGATTAAAAGCTTCCACGATAATACTATCATGGAAGCTTTTTCTATATAGATTATTTTCCAGATTCCAGTAATGTATCAACCGTAATCTCTTTGCCATCTCTCCAGATACGCTCCAGGTCATAAAGCAGCCGGTTTTCTTTATCAAAGATATGCACAATAATATCTCCGAAATCAAGAAGAATCCAGTTTGCGGTATTATAACCCTCAATCTGTTTCACCATATATCCTGCGCGTCCCAGTTTTTCTTCTACACTGTCACACAATGCCTGAATCTGGCTTCTGTTACTGCCTCCTGCAATTAAAAATAAATCGGCAATAACTGACACTTCACTGATATCAATTATTTTCAGGTCTTCTGCTTTTTTATCTTCCAGTGCGGAAATAGCCAGCTTTGCCATCTCTAATGTATTTTTTTCCATACAACATTCTCCATTCTCTGTTATTTTTATTAGTAACTATTCAGATGTCTGCTGCATACAATAATAGTCATATGTCTTTTTTGTCATTGGGTCAACTTCACCTTCTGTCCCATTCAGATATTTTAATATATCTTCCAGAATACGGACCAGCGCCTTGTCCAAATCAATAAATGCAAGTTTCCGTACCTCATCCAGATTAGGAGCCTGTTTTCTTCCAGGCTCAATATAGTCGGCAACAAATATTATTTTTTCCAAAAGACTCATTCCCGGTCTTCCTGTTGTATGATTTAAAATGGCGTTAATCACATCAGGATTCTTCACACCAAACTCATCCATTGCCAGAAAGCTTCCCACTTTTGCATGTAGTAAAAATGGATTTCTTTTTTCAATGGAATTGATGCTAATATTATGTTTTTCACATATGGCAAGTCTTTTATCGTCAGACAGACACTTGGCGCAGTCGTGCAGAAGTCCTGCCAACTGTGCATCCTTGATGGATGTATCATAACGCATTGCCAGAGCCGCCGCTGTATACGCAACCCCAAGTGTATGCTCATATCTCTTGGAATCCAATGCCTTTTTCATTGCTTTTCTGATTTTCCTAAGGTCGTTTGATTTCATAATACAATCATTTATCCTCCTTATAAAATCCTTTTTGCTCAATATAGGCAAAAACACTGTCCGGCACAAGATACCGGATACTTTTGCCCATCCTCACACGTTCCCGCAGTTCTGTGGATGAAATCTCCAGATTAATAAAGGGATATAAAATAATTTCTGCCTGGAAACGTTTTGTCAACTCTGTAATTTTGTCTTCCATGTCGGTAACGGATGTTCCATTTCTTACGGATGCCACAATGGTACAGTTATGAAAAATACGTTCCGGATACTTCCATTTCTCTATCTGGAAAAGGCAGTCTGCACCAAAGATAAAAAAGAAGATATATTCAGGACATGCTTTCTTTAATTGTTCCAGCGTCTCGTAAGTGTACGTGTATCCTTGTCTTTTTATCTCAATATCCAGACACTTCATACAGCTCTGTTTCTCAAGTGCCAGCAGAGTCATATAATATCTCTCGTCTGGGGATACCATTTCATCATCTTCTTTCATATATGAGTATCCTGTGGGAATAAACCAGACTTCGTCCAGCATCAAATCGTCCAAAACTCTCTGTGCCAGTGTAAGATGTCCTATATGAATAGGATTAAAAGTACCACCCATAATACCAATTTTTTTCATTTTACAAAACGGTTCCTTTCATAATCATGCCCACGAACAGAGTCATTCGTTCCAACTGATGATACCCGATTATTTAGGAAGTACAATTTGGGGGTTATCACTATCCGGCTTATAAAGAATAATTTTTTTGCCGATAACCTGAACCACCTGGGAATGAGTGCGTTCTCCTATCATTTCCGCAATAGTCCTGGGGTCATCCACACAATTTTTAAGCACTGTAATTTT
>CAZRZM010000256.1:0-2934 GCA_964604575.1 uncultured Acetatifactor sp. | reverse complement strand
GGACAGTAAATCCCAGCGGTTAAAACAGCTTACGGATGATTTGGTGGAGGCATCAAAGCTTTCCTCTGGAAATATTGAGCTGAACAAAGAGCAGATTAATCTGGCGGAGCTGCTGAACCAGACAGTAGGGGAATTTAGTGAGCGCCTGGAGCAGAAGGGGTTACAGCTTGTGTTTGACGGTGGCGACATTCCCGCATATATTTATGCGGACAGCCGCAGAATGTGGCGCGTAGTGGAAAATTTATTTAACAATATCTGCAAATACGCATTGGAAAATACCAGAGTCTATCTGGATTTAACCATGCGTCGCACAGAATCCCTTTCTTATATTGAAATGTCGCTGAAAAATATTTCAGAACGCCAGATGAATATCAAGTCCGATGATTTGACGGAACGTTTTATCAGAGGGGATGCCTCCCGCGCTACAGAAGGCAGTGGACTGGGACTGTATATTGCCAAGAATCTGATTGAGGCCCAGGGCGGGCAGTTTACGATTTACTTAGACGGCGATTTATTTAAAGTGGTGGTTATGTTCCCGGAAATGGTGGCAGAAAAGACGGAAGAAAATTCTCCGGCACGGGAAAAGGAGGAATAACCATGCAAAAGAGAAATAAGAGGTGTAGAAGACTGTCTCCTAAAACGCTGATAAAAGGTGTAGTGCTCCTTATTCTGATTATCTGGACTGTGTGGGGAAATACGGCATTGATGGTGAATACAGTGACAATTTTAGACAGCCGTATCCCTGACGCATTTTCCGGCTTCCGGATAGCACAGATATCAGATCTGCATAATGCAGAATTTGGAGAAAATAATGCAGAGTTATTAAAACTTTTATCTGAAAGCAAGCCGGATATCATTGTGATAACCGGTGATCTCATAGATGCCCTGCGCACGGATGTGGGAACAGCACTCTGCTTCGCGCAGGAATCTGTCAAAATTGCCCCAACCTATTATGTGACGGGGAACCATGAAGCATTCAGCTCTCAATATGATACTTTGAAAGCCGGACTTGAAGCGGCCGGGATTATCGTACTGGAGGATGAAACGGTTTCTTTAGAGCGGGAGGGGGAAACAATAGCTCTCCTCGGATTAATTGATCCTGATTTTACGGTCAATGGCGATATGTTCGATGAAGTCTCCGCTATGGTCGGTACGAAATTGGGGAAGCTGGTTGATGATGAAAACAGATACACTATTTTGCTTTCACATAGGCCGGAGCTGTTTGAAACATATGTGGATGCGGGTATTGATCTGGTTATTAGCGGTCATGCACATGGAGGTCAATTCCGGCTGCCGTTTATCGGCGGACTGGTTGCCCCAAATCAGGGGCTGTTTCCCAAATATGATGCCGGACTATATACGGATGGCAGAACAGACATGGTGGTCAGCCGTGGCATCGGAAACAGTATCATACCATTACGTTTCAATAACCGTCCGGAGATTGTTCTGGTGGAGCTTAGAACCCGATAATTTACTGCATTTTCCAGTGTGGGACATAGAACTTCTTCACGGAATGCCTTTGGCATGAGTGCAAACTGCTGAAAGCAGTTAGAAGTTCTTCTCACGCTATTATATATCAAGATTCACATCGGAGCGTGAATTATAGGCATCCACAATACCCCGTATTTTTTCGGTGGTGGCAAGAACATTCGACATGGATTCGTCGTGGTTCATAAAGTCAATGATAGAGGCAACGAATTTACTCATATCTGCTTCTATAAAATAAGGTCTGCCGAAAAGCTCAGGGGGAAGGTAAGTCAAGTCCGTAGTGACTACTTTATCAAAATATCCCTGCTCATAGGCGGCGTCAAATGCGTCCAGACCGTCTGTGAACAGTCCGAAAGTACAGCAGATAAATACACGTCTGGCATTCATTTTCTTTAACTGCTTTGCAGTATCCAGCATACTTCCGCCGGAGGATATCATGTCATCGATAATGATAACGTCTTTGCCGTCAATATTGTCACCCAGAAACTCATGTGCCACAATGGGATTTTTGCCGTTTACGATGGTGGAGTAATCACGTCTTTTATAGAACATACCGGTATCCACACCCAGAACACTCGCAAAATAAATGGCGCGGTCAAGAGCCCCCTCGTCCGGGCTGATTACTGTCAGATGTTCTTTGTCCACAATTAAATCTTCCTCAGAATTTAATAACGCCTTTATAAACTGATAGGGTGGTGTAAAGTTATCAAATCCGTTTAAAGGGGTTGCATTCTGGACTCTGGGGTCATGTGCATCAAAAGTGATGAAATTATTTACACCCATATCCCTGAGTTCTTCCAGTGCAAAAGCACAGTCCAGAGATTCCCGTCCATTTCTTTTATGCTGTCTTCCCTCATAGAGAAAGGGCATAATTACATTGATACGGTGTGCTTTTCCGTTGCAGGCGGCAATCACGCGTTTTAAATCCTGATAATGGTCGTCGGGAGACATGTGGTTGGTATAGCCGTTCATTTTATATGTAATACTATGGTTACAGACATCCACCAGCAGGAATAAATCTTTTCCCCGGACGCTTTCGCCGAGAGATGCTTTTGCTTCACCGCTGCCAAAGCGGGGAACATCAATATTAAGCAGGTAATTGTTTTCAATATAGCCATGAAAAGCGGGGTCGTTTTTTACCTTGTCGTTACGTACACTTTTCCGAAATTCCACCATATAGTGATTGATTCGCTGCCCCATTTGCTCCGCAGACGGCAGAGCCACAATTTTGAGAGGGGCGACGGGCATGGAATCTTCCAGTTCATTTAAATTCGGCATTGTTTTCCTCCTGATGAATCATGTAATCTGGTCAAAATAGTTTAGACTAACAATTAATTTATAACATTATGATAGTGACACGTCAAGAAATTTCTAGTACAATGTATTTGGTAAGGTAACAGACAATATGTAATGACCCCGCATTTGTAATCTCGTGGATTTACCTGT
>CAZRZM010000255.1:0-2946 GCA_964604575.1 uncultured Acetatifactor sp. | reverse complement strand
CATAATCTTTGATCTTCTATTAGTGTAGGTTTCATAGATACTTGTTTTACTATTGTTGGTGTTCCTATAAAATATCTGAATAATAATGCTAAAATTACTGCTATTACTATACAATAAATCCATTCTAATATATCTTTGACTTTTTCTTTTACGGAATCTTCGATATCTGATTTTAATATTGCAATTTCATGTGTATTATCGGGTCTTTTAATATAAACTTCAAAAATACCCAGTTCTTCCAGTCTACTAATATATTCTTTTTTAATGGTTGCACCCTGGGGCAGAATAATTTGATAATCCCAGGTCATAACCGGCTTTGCCAGAATATCATTTTCCTCTAACTGCCTTATGCTTTTTCTAATCATATATCCTCACCCATTGCTATGGCTAATGCCTTTTTCTCTTCTTTTCCCAGAGATATGGAGCTTTCTCCTTGTATAATCTCTTTCGTGTAAGAATAGCAGCCTTCCGTACTATGTACAGAATTAATAATGAAACCATTATTGTTCTCATCCAACAGAGCAAGGCAGAAACTTAACTGCCCTCCCATCTGCTGAAAGGCATCATATTTTACCAGACCCATTTTCTGATAAACAGATTCCATATTTTTGTAAAGGGTTCTTATGTCTTTTTTATTTTTATCTGTATCAATCTTTAAGAACTTGTTATCTTCAAATAGACCTATAATACTCTGCTCCAGACTGGTACCGTCTTTTCCAATAAGAAATTTATCCAGCCTTTTTTTCAATTTACTGGTTTTACGTATTTGTATAATCAGAAGAATCATGACAGTCAATAGAATCAAAATTATAACTGCCATACCAATTAACAAATATCCTAAGTCAAATTGTCCTAAACCGATACTGTTTAAAAAATTGCTGTTTGGTGTATCCAATGTTTTTCTCCTTCGTTCTTAAACACAAAATTACTGGTTTCCAATCATATCAAGCAATCTGTCCAAATCCTCGTGATTGTAAAATTCAATCTCAATTTTGCCGGCTCCTTCACCTTTGGACGTAACAGTAACTTTTGTACTGAGTTTCTGCTTTAATTTTTCTTCAATATCCTGATAGATTACCTGCAAGGATTTATCATCCATCTTTTTGGTTTTTGCAGGTTTGTGGAAATTCTTCATTAATTTTTCCACATCCCGCACACTGAGTTTTTCATCAAAAATCCGTTGTGCCAGACTGTACTGCTCTTCCTTGTCTTCCACAGCAAGCAGTGCACGGGCATGTCCTGTACTAATCATATCATCAATAACCATCTGCTGTACTTCATCGCTCAGTTTTAACAGACGGATGGAGTTGGTGACAGCAGAACGGCTCTTGGAAACACGCTCCGCTACTTCATCCTGCTTCAGATTAAACTCCGTCAAAAGACGCTTGTATGCCTGTGCTTCTTCAATAGGATTCAAATCCTCTCTCTGGATATTTTCAATCAGGGAAATTTCTGCAATTTCCTGCTCAGAATAATCCCTTATGATAACCGGAACTTCTTCCAGTCCTGCAATTCTTGCTGCACGCCATCTACGTTCTCCGGCAATAATCTCATAATGGTCTTTTCTGTCCTGAACAAGAATTGGCTGTAACAGACCAAACTGCTTAATAGAGTCCGCAAGTTCCTGAAGAGAATCCTCATCAAAATTTTTACGGGGCTGCTTTCTGTTTGGTTCTACCTGCGTAATTTTTACAATTGCTTCAGGAGCTTTCACCTCTGCTGCCTGCTCTTTCACTTTTTCTGTCTGTTTTTTTACCTTTGCTTCCCCAACTGCATTTGGAATTAAAGAATCCAAACCTTTTCCCAATCCTCTGGCTGCCATACTCTTTTCCTCTCTTCTACTTCCTGTTTACTCATTACCAAGAATTTCATCTGCCAACATCATATATGCTTCCGCTCCGGCAGATTTTGCATCATATACGTTAATGGGCATTCCATAACTGGGTGCCTCAGCTAATCTAATATTTCTGGGAATTAAAGTCTTATATACTTTCTGTTTCAGGTTTTCTTTTACATTTTCTACTACCTGCATTGACAAGTTTGTACGTGCGTCGTACATAGTAAAGACTACGCCTTCCATATCCAATGCCGGATTTAATCTTTCTTTTACCAGATTAATCGTATGAATCAACTGGCTCAAACCTTCCAGAGCATAATACTCACACTGGATTGGCACAAGTACACTATCCGCTGTAGTCATGGAATTGATTGTCAGCATATTCAGAGAAGGAGGACAATCAATAATAATAAAGTCATAATCATCTTTCACATAATCTACTTCATTTTTTAATATGTACTCTTTTTTATCCACACCGATTAATTCAATCTCTGCTGCTGCAAGATTTACATTAGAGGGAACAACTGACACATTATCAATTACATCTTTAATAATACAGTCACTGATGGAACATTCTCCTAATATCAATTCATATATTGTATTTTCTAAATAATTCTTATCGATACCAAATCCACTTGTTGTATTTCCCTGCGGGTCTGTATCTATTACCAATACCTTTTTTCCCTTTGCAGCCAAAGATGCTGAAAGATTAATGGAAGTAGTTGTTTTACCTACTCCACCTTTTTGATTTGCAATCGCTATAATTCGTCCCATTTTAAATCGCCTTTCTTTTGTTTCGCTTATCAATTATAACACTATTTAACTTCTATATCTACATGAAATTTTAAAAATATATGTAACTGTTCACAACCAAGCAAATTTATAAAAGAATGGTATTGAAAAATTGTTTTCACAAGACATTTTTTTCTATAAATTTATTTGGCGAGAGCTAAATATAAACAAATTGGAAGCTGCGTAGCAGTATTTTGTGAATGGTTTTGAATAGACAAATTGGGCCAAAAAATTGTCTTTTGATGGGTATTTTTGTTTCACAGAAGGGGTTTTAGGATGTTTCACAATATTTGACACAGGATTTTGGGTTTAAATGT
>CAZRZM010000254.1:0-2985 GCA_964604575.1 uncultured Acetatifactor sp. | reverse complement strand
GAAAACAAAGCACTTGCCGCAACCAAAGCAGTTCGCATATATTGTGCATTATCTTTAAACAAATCACTATCTATATAAAATCCTTTACTCTCAATAAACTGGCTGCAAAATGTAATTATCGTGCGCGTGTTGCCTTCTCGATATGGATGCACTTTCCAAAGTTCAGCAAGATATTTTGAAAATACTTCTGCTGCTTCTTCAATAGATGCCTTTTCCCAAATGTATTGATTCATTTTATCCAAAACATATACAGCATCTTTTTCAATATCAAAACAGTCCGAATATTCTATTGAAATACCACCTAATGCGGGCTCTGCCTTTTCTATATTTATAGTTCTTGTTTTTCCTGCCCATTCGTAAATATCCTGAAAAATATAATAATGCATATCACATAGTGTCACAAAATCAAAACGGCTGACGGATTCTTTTGTTACAAGTTCCGCAAGCCGTATACTCGTATATTCTGCTTCCATACATGACAACATTTCCTCATCTCGTATATTAGCAAGATTCTTCAGAATATCTGTATGTGGATATAAATATACATCATTCATAATACTCTCTCTATTCTTTCATCTTATATTTTTTATCTAACACTCTGCGCATATCTTCCGTAGTCATTTCCCCACGTTTTTCCTTCTCAATTAATTCTTTAAATTCAGCAGACGGTTCTAAACCATCCACTTTAATCATTCCCAATGCATAATCCCATTTCTTATCCGAACCGACCAACATAAAGCCCTCTCCTTTTCATTTGTAGTTATTTTACCACACTCTCCATACAATATCCATTATAACTTAAAAATGGATAGAGTAAACTTACTGTCAGTTGGAGAATTGCAGAGAGTCCCTGCTATTGATTTGTCCAGACTTGATTTCCTTAAGTTTACTTCTTTCTTATATCTGTTGTCAAATGTTACTTATTCTCTCCCTGATTGCCAGCTTTTTCCTGATTTCAATACCGGGAATGGTTGCCTGCATCTTCTCCAGATACACCCTGTCGCTGTCATGCTGTCCGTGGAGCAGTTTCTTTAGATATCCTCTTGCAAATTTCGGTTCTATTTCCTCACAACCGGCAGCCTTCTCTTCCCTGTGCTCTCTCCGGTAACGCACCAGTTCAATGACCTTTTCCTCCCCATAATCCCTTACATAGCATCTCAGCCGACACATTGCATCTGCTCCTGTCTCACTCCAGCCCATGGGTCTGGAACTCATTCTGTCGGAATACACATGGCTTACATGTCCCTCTGCACTGCACCCATACACGTTTTTATCCTGCATGCGAAGCACTGCACTGTCCCAGTTGTTTAACACATACTCTTCACACTCATTCACTGCCTTTTCATTTGGGACACATTTCCGCACCGCTTTCAGTGTCTTTACAAACTTTTTCTTTTTGCCCTTGTACAGCGCCTTCCACAGCCTTCCCTTTACCCCGCTGGCATCATCCAACATTTGATTTGCCGCTTTATTGATGTATTTCATCAGATGGTATTTATCCATCACCATGACGCCCTTTTCAATGTCTGAAACGCCTGCCTTAATCCAAGCCCCGCAGTCCCCGCTGACATACACCTGTTTCAGGTACTTTGTCTCATAATTCGTCTCGATATATTTCTGCATACGTCGAAACAACCGGTGGTTTTCTTCACTTCCGGCATACAGTCCGCCCAGATAGAATACATTCGTCAGTTCCCGGCGTCCGTTCCTTTCCTCCCTGCCTTCATACAGATACAGAAGTTTTCCAATCATCCCGCTCTTTTTCTCAGGTACTGTTTTCTCCTGTTTATGGATATGGTCTTCGTCCGCCTCGATATAGAGGTATTCCACGCACCTTTTCTTTTCCGGTTTTTCAAAGGGAACCTCTGCCTGCACCGCATGTACCTTGTCCATCACTGCCGTCCTGGAGATTTCTGCATCCTTTCCCAGTACCTTTGCAGCCCTGCTGTAGCTGCTCTTTGTTGCCTCCACAAGCACGGCTGCTTCCGCAGCACAACTCAGTCTCTCATGGGCATCCAGACCCAGCCATTCATCCAGAAGATAATGACAGCTGCCATCCTCCCTGTTACGGAACAATGTATGGGTAAAACGGATGGGACCGTTAACTGTTAGCAGTTCCCGGGTGTCATGCCGCTGAATGGTATACTTTGCATCCCTTATGATGTCTTCACACAGCATCTGGTCCATGCTGCTATATAGTGCCTGCATATGTTCTGCGGCTGCCCGTCTTGCTGCTTCTGCCAGTCCTTCTTCATAGGCATCCATGTCTTTCATACCAGAATCCAGAAAAAGCTGGTCCGCTTTTTCAAACTCCGTATACAGTTTTTCCAAAGAATGTGCTACAATGTTTTCCATGAGAGTACCTCCATCACCTATTTTTTAGATTCTGAACAAATCCATTATAACAGAGATTCTGGTATTCTCTATTTATTTTCTCTTAGTCAACTGACAAAAACTTTACTCTATATTAAAAATGCAAAACGCGGTAGACATACACCAGCGCGTGGTTATCCTGAAATTTGAGCGGCAATACCGAACAACCCTTTCTTCTCATAAGGCTCACTGCACACAGACACAGCATCATAGCCCGCTTTTGCAATCACATTTTTCAGCTCCTGTTCCGGAATATCCTGCGCAGCAATTATAACGGTCTGTTTCTTTGTATGTGAACTTGTCACCTTCTTTACCTGAAACGTATTCCTCACAGCCTCGTTGATATGTGCCTCACACATACCGCAGGCCATTCCCTCTATGCCCAATGTAATCTTAACCACAAAAATGCCTCCCTTAATCTAACCTTGATTAGCAATAACTAACCATATGTTTTAATAAATGCGGCCACTTTTCGTTAGTGGACGCTAACTCAATGCCAAGTATACCTTTTTACCATGATTTTGTCAAGAAAATATCATAATCCCTGCCAGAAATCAGTAACAGTTCAGCCTTCCATTTTCCATTATATTTTGCGAAAATCGAGGTGCTGTG
>CAZRZM010000253.1:0-2986 GCA_964604575.1 uncultured Acetatifactor sp. | reverse complement strand
GTCCCTTTATCAAATTCGGCTGTCTGAAGGATGATAAGTTCTGCGAAAAGATGAATGACTATATACTGTTCAAAAATCTGGACGGAAAATATCTTACTCTGCCGGAATGTCTGGAAATCAAACCCCAGGATGAGGATGCCCCGGATGCAGACAAAGCTTCGGAAGCAGACACAGCATCACAGACCGATGATAATACCGGCAGTGCAGTGGACGAAAAAGGCGAGAAAGTAGAGGCAGAGATTGTTACCGAGGAGTCTGCTGACAGTGAGGCCAAAGAGGAAGAGAAAAAGGAAAAAATTATCTATTATGTGACGGATGAACAGCAGCAGAGCCAGTATATCAATATGTTTAAGGCGGCGAAGATGGATGCAGTGATTCTGACCCACAATATCGACCAGCCCTTTATTTCCCAGTTGGAGTCCAAGAATGAGGGAATCCGGTTCCAGCGCATTGATGCGGATGTGACAGATGCCATGAAGAGCAAAACCTCTAAAAAGGCCCAGGCGGAATTGGATGCCCAGGCAGAGGAAATCGGGGCACTCATGAAAAAAGTGCTGAAAAATGAGCAGATTACTGTGAAAGTAGAGAAGCTTAAGGATAAAAAAGTATCCTCCGTCATTACACTGTCCGAGGACAGCAGACGTATGCAGGATATGATGAAAATGTATTCCATGCCCGGCATGAATATGGGCGGCTTTGGAAGTGAGGGAGAAACCTTGATTCTCAATGCCAACCATCCTCTTGTCCAGTATGTGACAGAGAATAAAGAAGGAAAGAACGTAGAGATGATATGCGAGCAGCTCTATGATTTGGCGAAGCTTCAACATGCACCTCTTTCCCCGGAGGCAATGACGAAGTTTATTGCCCGCAGTAACGAGATTATGCTGCTTTTAACAAAGTAGTTAGCTGACTAAGTAAAAAAGGGAGACACTCCACATGGAGCTGCCTCCTTTTTCTTTGTGTTCAAAAGTGCAACTTATGTGGGGAAAGTGGCATCATATGTTCGGGGTGGTTGATAAGCAGGTTACACATGGTATAATGATTCTGCTGGTGCAGAATCCATGACGGTTATCACCGTCATGTCACCGCTTGCGCGGTGCATTATACCTGGAGTCCATGGCTTGAAAAACAAATGTCTGCTGCGCAGCCGCTTGTTTTTCTGCGCACATGGTATAATGATTCCATAAAAATATGGGAAAGGCGGTGGAATTGTGAAAATAGAGATTTGTGTTGACGAAAATGCGGCAGATTTGGAAATATCCGTTACTTGTAAGCAGTTAACGGCGGATATTGAAAAAATTATGGCAATGCTGCGGATGATGAATCACCAGTTGACGGCAAAGAAGGGTGATGAGATTTACCTGTTGGATATTGCACAGATTATATATATAGAAAGTGTGGACAGAAAATGTTTTATTTACACATCTGACGAAATGTATGAGTCGGAGTTTCGATTATATGAATTGGAGCAGCAGCTTGAGGAATATGGTTTCTTTCGTGCCAGCAAATCAATTCTTATTCAACTGCAGAACATTCAATCATTGAAAGCCGACATTAACAGAAAAATTCGTGTCACAATGTCCAACGGAGAACAGATTATTGCCTCAAGGCAGTATGCGGATGCGTTAAAAAAGAGATTGGGGGTGAAATAGAATGGAAGAAGGATATTTCATGGAGAGAAAAAGAACTGTTTTTGACTATCTGGCACAGGTGTTGATTATATTTGGATTTTCAATGCTGCTGCTGAATGTGTTCTGTCTTGCTTTTGGAAGTCAGGCAAAAGATATTTCGTCTATGTTTGCACTTGGAGACCAGGGAATTTCCACAAAAACAGTATTTCAGTTTTTAGGGGTATCTGCTCTGGTTGCAGGAGCACGGTATGTGTTTTTTACCGATATTTTCATAAAGAAAATGCCCGTCTGGCTGAGAACCATTTGTATGCTGACCGCTGTTATTATTATTGTTGCTGTTTTTGTGGTTGTATTTGGCTGGTTTCCCGCAAAGATGTGGCAGCCATGGGCAATGTTTTTTGTATGCTTCGGAATATCATTTCTGGGAGGATGTCTGGTGATGATAATAAAAGAAAAGCTTGAAAACAGACGAATGGAAGAGGCATTGCAGCGATTAAAAGAAAAGGAAGGAAAAGCCGCCTGGGCGGCGAAAGGGCAGAAAAAATGAACAATGCAGTCAGGGCAGAAAAATTATCTTTTAAGTTTGCAGACAATCAGGTGCTGGATAATATCAGCTTTGAGATACAAAAGGGAGAAATTTTCGGACTCTTAGGTCCGTCGGGAGCAGGAAAAACCACACTTATAAAGGTTCTCATGGGACAGCTTAAGCAGAAGGAAGGATATGCTGAACTCCTGGGAAAAGACACGAGAGAGCTGGGCGCTCTGGAGTATGGACAAATCGGAATCATGATGGATCATTTTGGTTTGTACGAGAGGATGTCCGCATATGATAATCTGGCATTTTATGCGGATATCTATCAGGTGCCCCGAAGCAGGGTGGCGGATATTCTAAAAAGCATGGGACTATACGAAGCCAGAGGCACAGCGGTTTCCAGGCTTTCCAAAGGTATGAGAAACCGCCTGTCTTTAGCAAGAGCGATGTTGCATGATGTGAAAATACTTTTTCTGGATGAACCAACTTCCGGACTTGACCCTGTCACTACGAGAGAAATACACACTGTCCTGGCAGAGCAGAAGAAAAAGGGAACTACTATTTTCCTCACAACACATAATATGTACGAAGCGGAAAATCTTTGTGACCATGTGGCATTGTTAAGCAAAGGAAGCATTATAGAATATGGAAGACCGGCGTCTGTCTGTAGAAAATACAATCATCTGAACAAGCTTCAGGTGACCTTAAAGGATGGAAAAACAATTTTGCTGGAAAATGGCAGTGCCTCTGCTCCTTTGATAAAAGAATATGGTGTTAGTCAAAAAATGGGTTGGTCGCCCTTGTAAGTCCGTTTATTTGGACA
>CAZRZM010000252.1:0-3031 GCA_964604575.1 uncultured Acetatifactor sp. | reverse complement strand
AAAGGCAATGCGAATAAGTACAGGCTCCTGCTCGCTTCTTATAAGAGCGGAAAACCGATGGAAAAAAGTAAAAAAACAGATACTGCAGATACATAAGGCCATCAGGGAATACAGACCAGTACAGTATCTGCTTTAGGGGGAGGATGGATATGTCAGATATTACCCCTGCCCCAAAGATGAGTGGGATGCCCATGGAAGGATTCAAGGATCCGATGGGGCTGTCAGCATATAAGCCTGCCCAGGAGATCCATGTCCCGGTATCCAGGATCCGGGACATTTTCCATGACAGGAGAAAGATCACAGCTGATACTCCACTGCGGCCGGGTAAGTCCTTCGGTGTTCCTGACCGGTTCTTTCTGGATATCCAGAAAGATATTGATGTGAGAGAGTTAAAGAACAGTATGGCTGAAGAAATCGAGAGTATCTGCCCATTTCATGCGGCAGCGATATAATGAAAGGTTTTACCTATATTTAGATAACGCCTACCCTGGATGAGTAGGATAGGCGTTATCTTTTTATACGATTCATTTTTTCTTTATGATCATAAAAATACCGGCCACAAATAATATAATACCCCCAATGATTGTTGGAGTGCTTCCAATCTTACCGGCAACGAATACGGAAGTCGGGTCATCTGCCCTGCCAATGATAGATACCGACATTTTCCACCTTACGTTAAGGAGCAGATTTATTGCCGTAGTTACAACCCCTATTACAATTAAAGTGATCCCTATGATTTTTCCCATGTACTTAATCTCTCGAAGCCTTCAGATTTTTCAGAGCGTCGGGATTATTTGAGATGACCATCCCAACAGTCTCACATTTTTCCATGTCTGGGCAGCTGCCACATGTAGCAGCCCCTCTTTTTAACGCACACTGACGGATACCGCAAAGATTATCACAGTATACGGTTTTGATCCCATCAACACGACAACCTTCACAGTTGATATGTTCAGGCAGAATGGGGGCGTTATTTAACTCGGCCCATAGTTTTGCAGTCTTCTCACGCAACGCCTGGTCGTCATTGACCGTCGCGAGATATGCGTCACATTTTTCACAGTCTAATCCGCAGTATGCGATCATGTCTTTCATGGTCTTTATGTACCTCCTAAGATCCTGATCTATCAGTATATACCTATATATAAATGGATACCAGATACAAACCATCTGCACACCGTGGATAGTTTATATCTGACAGTTTTATGGACTAAGTTTTATTGTCTGCTCCAGAGCATAAAGTCAATTTTTTTGATATCAGTCATTTTGTCCTTGTATAACGGTAATGCCTTATCAAATTTGGTAATACATAGTTTTCCGTTAGTGCTTTCCATCAACAATCTATACTTGTCTTCGATTTCTTTGTATATATCAGCAGCCTTCTCAATTTTTTTATTTACATCGGCAGAGCTGGATTTTCTCCACTCTTTTGTCATATCTAAGTTTTTAAGTACGTACTTGTCCCATATAGGGAGTTGAGGATTTGTAGTTGCCATGAGCTTACTTACGAACGACACTTCTACCTTACCGAAATGCTTGTACATGGTATGGAGTATTTCTTTGAAAGAGAGATTATCTGTTGATTGACGTTCCATGATTGAAAAGTATGTATCGTACCATTCGGAAGATCTTTGTCGTATTCTATAAAACCCGTTATACATCTTTCGGAATTCAGGATCATCCTTAAAGTTGGAACTTTTTACCCTATCCATAATCTCTATATACGTTTTAAGTTTAAATGCTGTTTCAAGACAATCGCCAATAAGAGTATCTGGATTTAAAATATCCATAACAATAGCTCCTCTCAAATATAGGTTTACCAATACATATCTTGTCATTATTATATCATCTATCCAAATAGAAATAAATCCCCTATACAAACCATCTGCAGACTGCGGGTGGATTTATCTTTTTCTGCCTGCTTTAAGCAGGCAGAAAAACGGGAGTGTGTTTAAAAATTTTAACAACAGATTTTAAAAGCCTGGAAAGCCGTCCAGGAGCTGTGCAGGGAACACTGGGGGCAGGAACTCGGATAAGCCGACCTGGGGCAATCAGAGGAGATAACAAACACAAGAACATAAAGGATACGGAGGAATTTATGGATAGTAACGCGAAAGACTGCATCATGCCCGATATTTTGCAGGAGGGGGACGACAAACTCCTGAAGAGTCAGGGAGTACAGGTTGTCCATCTGCAGATGGTCAAAGAAAAAAAGATCTATTACGGAGGGGAGAGCATAGGAGATTCCAAAAGGGCTGCGGCTCTGGTCAAAGAGTTCCTTGGGGATGTGGATAGGGAGTGTGTTGTGGTATGTGCCACTGATGTTAGGATGAAGCCCACCCATATCCAGATAGTGGGTATGGGCGCAGTAAACTATTGTCCGGTCTATATACCAGAAATATTTAAAATGGCACTCCTGTCCAATGCTGTAGGCATATTATTATTTCACAATCATCCCAGTGGAGACTGCACTCCAAGCAATGACGATATCTATTTTACGGAAAGGGTGATGAAGGCTGGTAATGTATTGGGCATACGGATCATAGACCATATCATACTGGGCGAGGGTGGAGATTTTTACAGTTTACGGGAATCTGGAAGCACTCTGAGATGGGACAGTATAGGATAAGGACATCAGAATATACAGAGTGGATACAGGAAGGCGGTGCAAGATGAACATGGATATGATCGCATTAGACGTGCAGATGCAAGTATATCTTTACCTTAAAAAAGAGCTTCCGAGGTACACGCTCCTGGACATCAGAAGGCAATCCAATCATCCGGAAGACCATTACCTCTACATGGTGAAAGCTAAAAAAGACGACGGTACATACACGGTCTGGACATGTTGGAACCAGAGTACTAAGAGCCTGAATTGCGGGCACTACGATCTGTTAAGTGAAGAAGATTGTGAAAAGGTCATGGATGAATTTTATCACAGCTGGGAGTCGAAGTAAGGTTAAAGGGAGAACGGATTACGAAAGAGCTGATGAGCTGGATGTCCGTTCTCCCTTCCTGCTCTTCCTTCACTGAT
>CAZRZM010000251.1:0-3104 GCA_964604575.1 uncultured Acetatifactor sp. | reverse complement strand
TAGAAGGGGAAGCTGTATGGACTTATACGGTCATGTTTCTGACAATATGGAATGCCTATGAAAATGAAGACAGTGACTACACGAAATACAAATACGACTTTACTGATGTCAAGAATAATGGTTATACGGCTCCTTATGGTGAATCTCCGCTGGATAAGGAACTGACAGGAGAAGACATATACATAAATATAATTAACCAGGCAAACGACCATGTTTATATATTTACGCCATATCTGATAATTGATACGGACATAATAAATTCCCTTATACTGGCTGCCAAAAGAGGAGTGGATGTAAGAATTGTAATCCCGGGAATCCCGGATAAAAAGATTGTCTATACATTGTCAGAATCCTATTTGGAAATACTTGTTAAGGGTGGTGTGAAAATATATAAATATACTCCCGGATTTGTCCATGCCAAAGTTTTTGTTGCTGACAATCACATTGCAACAGTAGGTACCATCAACCTGGACTACAGAAGTCTGTACTTACACTTTGAATGTGGTATTTATCTGGAGGATGTTGACTGCATAGAGGATATTAAAAAGGATTTGGATGAAACAATAGAAAAAAGTCATCTGGTAACACCGAAGGAAGCAACTCCCCGGTTTATAAAAGCAGTCTGGCAGACAGTACTGAGATTATTTGCCCCGCTTATGTAGAAAGTAGGACAGTTACAAAAATAATAGGTATAAAGGAAGTTTTTTTGTCCATAATAGAATCGAACCGCAGGGAATAAACAAAAACTGGAGGATTAAAATGAAGCTTTCCTTTCGATGGTATGGAGAAGAAGACAAAGTGACTTTACGGAATATTGCACAGATTCCGGGTATGTATTCCATTGTGACGGCAGTCTATGATGTCCCTGTAGGCGAGGTCTGGAGCAGGGAAAGTATCGACAAGCTTAAAAGGTCGGTTGAGAAGGCGGGGCTTCATTTTGAAGTGATTGAGAGTATCCCGGTTCACGAGGATATCAAACTGGGCATAGGTGACAGAGACCGTTATATTGCAAACTATTGCGAAAATATCCGCCGGGTCGCAGAGTCTGGTGTAAAATGTATCTGTTATAATTTTATGCCGGTATTTGACTGGACGCGTACCCAGTTAGACCATGTACTGCCTGACGGTTCCACCACACTGGTATATTACCAGGAGCAGGTGGACGCAGTGAATCCTCTGGAAAATGACAGTGATTTGACACTGCCGGGATGGGACGCCAGCTACTCCAAAGAGGAACTGAAAAATATTGTGGAGCAGTATCAGCAGTTGACGGAAGAGCAGTTGTGGAGCAATCTGCAATATTTTCTGGAACATGTGATTCCTGTGGCGGTGGAATGTAATGTGAATATGGCAATTCATGAGGATGACCCCTGCTGGAGTATTTTTGGGCTGCCCCGGATTATCACCAATGAGACCAATCTGGACCGTTTTTTAAAACTGGTGGATGTTCCCAATAACGGAATTACCCTCTGCACTGGTTCGCTGGGATGTTCCGGTCACAATGATGTGGCAAAAATGGCAGCAAAATACGCTTCCATGGGAAGAATCCATTTTGTGCATATGCGAAATGTGCAGGTACTGCCCAATGGATTTGAGGAGAGGGCACATTTGTCTGCCTGCGGAACACTTGATATGTATGCCATTATGAAAGCACTGTATGACAATGGGTTTGACGGCTATATCCGCCCCGACCATGGCCGCATGATTTGGGGAGAGACGGGAAGACCCGGTTATGGCTTGTACGACAGGGCTCTGGGCGCCACCTATCTGAACGGATTGTGGGAAGCCATCGAAAAAAGTTCCTAAATTTTGAAAATACATCTGGTAAAAATTTCCACAAGGATATTGACAAGGGAAGGGTAACTTACTATACTTTATTTTAGTGAATATTCCTCGATAGCTCAATGGTAGAGCACTCGGCTGTTAACCGAGTTGTTGTAGGTTCGAGCCCTACTCGGGGAGCTAAAAAAGAAACGGCGGCAAGACCAGAAGTAGAACAAAGGTATGTGAAGGCAACGTAAGTCGGCAGTGACTGAAATAGGGATAAGGTGTTTTATCGAAAGATAGACACCTTTTTCTTTTACTGTAATATGGGAGCACGTTCCAGCTTTCTGCGGTTTATGGAATTGGGAGGAGCGGCCATAGAACCGGAAAGTTTTGCAGTCCCCTGTGGCCGTCCGTGTGGCGATTTATGCCTCTGTTTGGAACAAGACCGTGCGGCTTTTGCCCTATTTGGGGCGTTTTGGAGAAAACGGCCCCAAACCCTGACAATTACCGGAAGAGTGGATGAAGTAAGAATCGCCCTGTAGATTGTCGGTTGGTTGTCTATTCCGTTGTCGGGTTTGTTGTCGGTTCTATATTCCTATAACCCTTATATTTACTATGTTTTTAGGGGGTATATATAGTTCTGACAACGAAAGCAACGGTATAAATGGAAAAAAGTATAAAAGTAAAAATGGAACTATAAGAGATAAGGTTTGAGAGTTTTTAGGTGTCTGTTGTCGTTGTTCGTTGTCGAGAGATAAAGGCACTTCCTTATTGGGCATTAACACAAAAGGAGAGCAAACGAATGGGAGAATAGAAAAGTAAACACACCGGTAGCACTCAGGAAACAGATAGGTGGCACAATGTATTGTGTGAGAGTGCATTTCAATGAGGATGCAAAGGAAACCATGAAGGACAAAATAAAGAGAATGCCGGAGAATGATGTTAAGGCATTAAAACACACAACATAGGTCAAAAAGCATGTAGAAAAATAGTATATATCATGATATAATTGGTAGTGTTCTAGGAGAGCGAAACTTTGAATTTATGAGGATGGTAATTAATGAAGCAACTTATTATTTTGATTGGTTCCAATGGTGTTGGGAAAAGTACTGTAGCGAAAAAAATAGTAGAACAATGTGCAAATACAGCATATGTGGACTCTGACTGGTGTAGAGTTATGAATCCATTTACTTTTACGACAGTAACAAAACAAACAATACAGGATAATATATATTGCTTATTACATAATTATCTTACATGTAGTGAGATAAATACGGTAGTTTTTACATATGGTTGGCATGGGGAGAGAAAGGAAATTTATGATAAAGTGATAGAGA
>CAZRZM010000250.1:0-3121 GCA_964604575.1 uncultured Acetatifactor sp. | reverse complement strand
AAATCCTGTAAATTTTGCATATTTTCCTTTTTTTGTCATAAATTTTTTATATAACATTCATAACACGGCTCCAAATAACCATGCACTAAAAAAGGCGCATGATATTGATTTTTCCTTTACCATGCACCTAAAGTTACTGTTACTATGAAATTTTTCAGCCAAAACCGTCTTGGCAACTGTATCAACTCATGAGACTCGGATTTCTTTGGTAACCTACATGCCCTCTTTTTTTACAATCTCATATTTTCCATAAACGGCATACCTGCCTTCTCCCTGGAAGCTGTAATCCTCCAGCTCCGACACTTCCTCACCCAGCATGGTAAAAAATGCTTCCCACTGTTCCATACTGTTAAGGCAATATATGGAAAAGGTATAGGTTCCACTTTCCAAGTCCAGAGGACCGGATTCCATGTAAATTTTCTCGGCACTACAGTAAAACACAGTCTCATCCCCAAGACTTAATGTAACCGCGGTAATCACGCCGCTGCACTCTCCTCCCCAGGACATATTTAAAACATAAGTACCGCTGTCCTCTATTTCAACCTCATACTGTTGTTTCAAAAGAGAATCCGGGCTGCCGTCCTTTTCTGTCAGCCGAAAATAACCACCCGTCTCCGGCAGAGCATCCAGCCGCAGAAAAAGAGGAGTTGTAAAAATCACTATCATTAAAACGCCTGTCAGCCATATTCCCATGCGCCTTATATTCTTTTTCTGCCATTCGGAGGAAGCTGCTGCCGCCATCTTTTTAATAAATAGAAACGCCATCAACAGAATAGCGGCCGTCGCGGTCAATATTACGACCATAGGAGAAATCTCCGATATTAAAAGGAATCTATATACATCCTCAGTCACATTCCAGACTCCGCCCATAAATAAAATTGGCATAAATATCCATGAACTCAGGGAACTCATGCACTCAAAAATGTATATTGTTTTCAGGTAATATACAAATGTCCTTCTGGAATCCCTGCGGTAGGTAAACAACAGACAAAATGCAATCAATACGGGAAACAGAGAACCTGCCAGGTCAATAAGCGGTTTCCATCCAAGTCCATCCCCTTCATAATTCATATGGGCATCCCAAAGCAAAAGAAACTGAAAATCTGTTACCCTGCCACCATAAAACCATACCGCGATACAATGGCCCAGTTCATGAAGAAACGCATATAAAAATATTGATATAATCCCTGCGCAAAGTATCTTCTTGAAATCCTTTTTTATTTTCAACATATTCTTCCTCCATTCCTACTTCTGTTTTCAACATCCTGCGAAGCATGGATTCTACTGTTTACACTTCGCGTCTCTTAGCCGTATGAATAAAACCAATCAAAAAGAATATCAATGCCAGCCCATGCACAATCCCTCTTACATATCCTTCATATGAAAATTCCCACCCTTTTAACAAAATGCCTATGCTGTTAAAGAGAAAGCCCCAGACAATAAATGCTGACAGTTTTCTTCTTTTTCCTATGGCAAAGCCCATAGTTTCCCCTATACGCTCTTTCAATTCCGCCAGAATCTTATTCACATGCATCACCTGCCGGAGCATCACTGCAACAAGCGCCATTATCACAAAAGACATGCCTAATGCCGCCAATGAGCCGCTTATCGCCTCAAGCAGCATTATCATCAGGCAGATGATTTCAAGTATTATCGCCGTCTTAAATATCAGTCTGATTTTAGAATAGTGCCCAATACTGGATTCCACATCCGTATACAGTTGAAAAGGACCGTCCGCCACTTTTTTCCGCAGGATAACCCAAAATCCCCACATACATACAAGCTCTACCCCTATCTCCTCCATGAACTTCCTATAATCGTCATCCACATTAAAAAATCCGTCTACGATGTCAATCTGATATACATATTCCCCGGGCAGGCATTTCTCAAAGCTGTAAAAGCCCCACCAGTAATCCGTTAAGGCGCAGCCCTTGGCTGACATTTCATTTAACCATTCTGTTTCCTTTTCTTTATCAAAATACAGTTTGAATTTCATCATCACTCTCACCCTCCATCAGTTCCGCATTCCTCAAAAGCTCTTTCAGACGTTGTTTTTCCTCCGCAAATATCGTTTTGCCCAAATCGGTAATGAGATACTCCTTTTTCTTCCTGGAATCCGTCTCCTCACTGTAGATTTTAATCCAGCCTTTTGCCGTCATGGTCTGTATCGCTCCATAAAGGGTTCCCGGCCCAAGCACCACCCTTTTGTCAGTCAGCTTCTCAACCTCCTGAATAATTCCGTAGCCGTGGTTCGGCTTTCTCACTGACAACAGAATATAAAACAATGCTTCTGTCAGCGGTGTGTTCTTTTCCATTTTTACACCTCCCATGTATATCCATATATATCGTCAACCGATATATCTTACACACAATATATCATCTGACGATATATGTGTCAAGCAAAATCTGTAGATTGCGTTAAAGATTGGTAACAAAATTTTCATATTCTAATTTCCCTTTATAATTTCGCAGATAATATATAAAAACTATGATAAATGATATGCTTTGGGCAACTGCTATTCTCACAACTTGTAGTTCGTCCACACCTGTATCAGATATCACATGAAAAATATTAACAATTGTGTTATTAACGAAATGGTCGCTCATACTCATATATAAACTACCCGTCATTTTTGTAAGAAGGCAAAATTTAAAACCAATAATTCCCGAAGTAGCTATCAGCATAATCATATTTACAAGAAGTCCACTCACCCCAATCATTCCATCACAATAACTTCTGACAGGAGCCATAATATGCCATATACCAAATAGACTGGATGAGATTATCGCACTTACAATAAATGAATATTTATGTTCAAGCATTTTTTGAAACAATCCTCTAAACAAGCCTTCTTCCATAACCACATTGATGATATTACCAATAATACAAATAATAAAGAAAAGCAAAGCTGTCTGATTGCCAATATTTCCATCAATAGCATAAGCACTCACATAAATCTGAACCATTGTAAATTTATTCTGAACAACAAGGATAAGTATTTCAATTATATACGCTACTATAAACATCGACATCCCGAATCCAAGTCCTTTAAGCAAATTGCGCAATACGCTATTTTTTTCAAATCCTATGTCTTTTAGATTCATACCATACATTTTTGCC
>CAZRZM010000249.1:0-3173 GCA_964604575.1 uncultured Acetatifactor sp. | reverse complement strand
CGGAACATGTTCTCATAACGCTCCTCACCGGTACCCAGCACTACAAACTGAATATCATCCTGGCAAAGCTCATCCATAATATAAGCAATCAAATCAAGACCTTTCTGGTCGGTCAGACGGGAAATCAGACCAATCATCATCTTTCGGTCGTCCTGCTCCAGTCCCAGTTCTTCCTGCAGGGCACGTTTGTTTTTCACTTTTTCCTTGCGGAAGTTCACTGCGTTATACTGCTTTACAATAAACTTGTCTGTCTCAGGGTTAAATTCACCGTAATCAATACCATTCACAATACCCCGCAGACTGCCACTGCGCGCACGCAGCAGACCGTCCAGCCCTTCGCCGTAAAACGGTGTCTTAATCTCCTCCGCGTAAGTATCACTTACCGTAGTCACCGCATCCGCAAACACAATACCACCCTTTAACAGATTGGCATCCTTATATGCCTCCAGCTTGTCGGAGGTAAAATAATACTCTGGAAGTCCGGTAATATTCTGCACTGTCTTGGGATCCCATTTGCCCTGGAACTTCAGGTTGTGTATGGTAATAATGGACTTAATATTGCGGTAAAAGTCTCCGCCCTGAAAACGCTCTTTTAAATATACCGGTATCAGTCCGGTCTGCCAGTCATGGCAGTGGATAATGTCCGGCTGGAATCCGATAACCGGAAGTATGGAAAGCGCCGCCTTGGAAAAATATGCGAATTTCTCCACTTCATACCTTGCATCGTCACAGTATGGCTTAGGCCCACCAAAATAGTGCTCATTATCAATAAAATAATAATGCACTCCATCCTCTATCGCTTCTAATATACCTACATATTCGTTCTTCCAGTTAAAGTCCATATAAAAATGACTCACATACTGTAACTTATCCTTCATTTCCTGCTTCATACAAGTATATTTGGGAATAATGACTCTCACATCAAAATATTCCTTGTCTATACATTTGGGCAGGGAACCTACTACGTCAGCCAGTCCGCCTGTTTTGATGAACGGTACACCTTCTGATGCTACAAATAATATTCTCTTCATCATGAAACCCTCCAAAATGAACTTTTACTATCTAGTCCTATTATACTACATTATCCGAAAACTGGAAAGCAAATTATAAAAAATGGTCCATGTAATTTGTTTCTACCCAAATTACACGGACCGGTATACTATCTGCGGTAAGATAATCTGATTTTATCGGCAATCAATGCTATAAACTCTGAATTCGTTGGTTTTCCCTTTCCCGTATCAATGGTATATCCAAACAGGGAATCCAGGGTTTCCATTCTTCCCCTGCTCCACGCCACCTCAATGGCATGTCTGATGGCGCGCTCCACTCTGCTGGGTGTTGTCTGAAAACGTTTGGCAATGGTCGGATAAAGTATCTTGGTGATGGAGCTAATCATGGCGGGGTCATCCACTGACATCATGATAGCCTCTCTTAAATACTGGTACCCTTTAATATGTGCCGGGACACCGATTTCATGTATCATATCCGTCACATCCTGCTCTAAATCCCGGGGAGTTTCTTCCACTTTCTCTTCCTGTACGCTTCCATCTCCCAAAAGAGTACTTTTTGTGGATGGCACGGTAATCATAATTTGAAACTCTTTGTCTGCATTCATCAAATCTCCCAGTATTTTGTAAACCTTTTCATTATCCTTCGTAGTTGTAATGTTAAGCTGTTCCATCAAACTACCTCCAATGTCTAAAAACTCGTAAATTTCGTACCACTCTATTATAAAATGATATTGTTTGTTGCTCAACTTCAATTCATCGCATTTTTCCCATGTATTCGACGAAACCCGCCTGCACTGTCCATGGTTCGCCCTTTTTCCACCCAAAACGCAGGCTGCTCCTTAAAATTTTTTGCCCGAAAACAGATTTACTGTTGTTCCTTGTTTTTTTATCCAAAATAACCTATAATGAAACAGCCAAATATAAGAAATTTATTCCGGAAAGGTAACAGCTTATGATAAAACAGGAAATCAATGAAATCAAAAAATTATTTACACAAAAAAACTGCTCCATAACCCGTATCTGCGGATGTTATGTGGATGGGGAAAAAAACAAGAAAACAGAATTAAAGCAGGCATTTCTCGCACTTGCGGAAGAGGAGATGTTCAAATATTTTGAAATTCTGAGAAAAAATCTCTCCGGCACTCCGGGGAAGAATCTTCTGACACTGGAATTTCCTCTTGCCTCGGAAAGTGAAGGCGGCACCCAGGAGTTTCTTCTGCGTCTTCGTGACAGCAAATTAAAGGACGATGCCCTGCTGGAAGAATTTTATGACAAAATTATTGATACCTACGAGTATGTGGGCAACTTCCTGATTCTGGTTATTCATGATGTCTATGACGTGCCCGGCAGGACTCTGGACGGACTGGATATGGAGGATGCTTCCGATGAAGTGTACGAGTATATTCTTGCCTGCATCTGCCCTGTCAATCTGTCAAAGCCCGGATTAAGCTACAATGCCCAGGAGAACACTTTCCAGAACCGTATCCGCGACTGGGTGGTGGGAATGCCGGAACAAGGTTTCCTGTTCCCGGCGTTTAACGACAGAAGCGCCGATATCCACAGCACCCTTTACTACTCCAGGGACGCCGAAGAATTAAAGGAAGACTTCGTCTACAATCTTTTAGGCTGTTCTCTTCCCCTTACTGCTGGGGACCAGAAAGAAACCTTCCACGCTCTTGTGGAGGAAACGCTGGGCGAGACCTGCGATATTGAAATGGTAAAAAATATACATGATAAATTAACGGAAATGGCAGCAGAACACAAGGAAGAGCCAGAACCTCTGGTGCTGAACAGGCAGGAGGTCAAATCCCTTTTTGCAGGCAGTGGTGTCTCCAATGAAAAACTGGAGGAATTTGACCGCCACTATGAGAAAACTGCCGGGGAGGATACTCCTCTTTTGGTAAACAATGTCATAAACACCCGTACCTTTGAGGTAAAAACACCTGATGTGGTGATTAAAGTCAACCCCGAGCGCACCGACTTAATCGAAACCCAGACTATAAACGGAAGGGAATGTCTTGTGATTGAGCTGGGCGGCACTATCGAGGTAAACGGCATCACCGTCCGCGCCACACATGCGGATGCCTATGAGGAATAAAGAGAAAATTACAGTTCAGCCCTTCCTCTTTCAATATGTTTTGTGGCGTCGGTGCTGTGTCAGGG
>CAZRZM010000248.1:0-3190 GCA_964604575.1 uncultured Acetatifactor sp. | reverse complement strand
TATTATGTGTAATCATTTCATCTACTTCTTTCGTAATAACAATTTTGACTGAATTGTACTCTAACCCTTACGGTTTTATGTGGGGGAAATTGGTGTGTTTTCGAGTGATTTTCAGGGCATTTTCAACTGTTTTTCTTTGATATTCGCCTTGTATCTGACGTTTTTCAGATTTTTGTTATCATGGTGTTATCACGGAGCAAACTGCCACCATTCTATATTTCTCCAAATTTCTATATTCACTTTTGTTTAACCACATCTTAACCATTTTGGTCCGGATGTGGTTAAGATACCTTTGCAAAGATTATTTAAAGTTCATACTTGTCCCTTCCTTTTTTACTTTTTCCTGGCATCTACCCAGCCATAGTTCCGAAGTTCTTCCCTAAAAGCACTTCTTCTGGAATATTTATCCCTATACGATGTCATAAGCCTCTGTTTTGCTCCCGTTTCTCCCATAGATTCCCGCATCTCACCCAGAGCTGCAATATACATTGCACATTCCCCATAATAGTTTCGCCGGTTTGCTTCCATAATACCTTCCGTCCTCTTTTCGAGCAGAGTAGTTATCTTTTTTATCACACGCTCTCTGACTTCCGCATTAATCTGCACGGACTTTTTCCATTCTAAAAATACATGATAGAACAAATCGTTTTCATTTGTCCCTTCAAGTCCACAGAGACTCCCACGATATTCTTCCACCGAAAACCGCATTTCTTCTTTTACCCTGTCTACCATCGCTGCTATTCCCTTGCCACTCCATGAACCCTTATGCAGATACAGCAGATATAGTGCGATTCCCTGTTTCATGAAAGTTCCTGTCCATCCCAGTGCCTTTGATTGATTTAAACCTTTATCCAATACATACTCAAATTGTCCGTCTAAAAATCTGAGAACCAGTATCTGAAAAGAATCTGGTCGATTTTCTTCCCGTTCAAAGCGCGGATATACATAAGAATGCTCATAATTACGCATACGGAAACCAATATTATCCACACTGGCGTGAAATTTCATAAACACTTTCCTAAGCTCTTCCTTTTTTTCTTCACTGTTATAACCATTTAACAGCGCACGAAGATAATTCAACGCAGTTGTGTCCGATTCATATGCAGCAAAATAGCATTTCTCCAGCAATGCTTTATCCCCACCAGCTGCAATCGCACACTCCGCCGTTTTCAAAGCCACTCTGCTCCGCATGATATATTTCTTTGGTATCTTCTCCATCGCTTTTATCCCTATAGATACCATGTCATTTTCAGCCGCATATTCGCTGTTTCGCAATATATTTAAAAATAGTCGCGGATGTACCGCTGCAAAACTTTCCGCATATTGGACCGCATAAGATATATCATTCAGCAAATCGACTGCTTCCCCAATAAAGCAGTCAGATTCATCCTCTGTCCTTTCGCCAAGATATGTAATCCAACCCGATAAAAACTCATCAAACTCCGGTAGACCTTCATCGCCATGCTGCATTAGCGCTTCTAAAGTAATCTTCTCTTTTCCAACACCTGTCACGACTCCATACAATATCTCCGGGCGTTTTTCAGGTAATGCTGCATGGTATGCACAGTACGCCACATCAAGAATAACCTGCTGCAGATTACAGTGGAGAAGCTCATGATATACCATATCTCTAATCGAAAATTCATCATTGCCATACTCATTATCGCATAGGATTTCTATGGAAAGCATCTGTTTCCCAATTTCAAAACCTTCTTGATATCTCTCAATATCCATGCAGGTATGCACAAAATCACAACCTTCTGCAAGCATATGTGAAATGTCGTCGTTATCTTCATAATAAAATTCTTCATCACTGTCACCATACCAGTCATCATATTCTTCATTCAATATTCCGGTAAGCATAACTTCCTGCAAATCTATCCTCTTTAAATTATTCCTGATATGTTTGTACCTCTCATCAAAATCAATGTCTTTTACAGCATTTTGCTCTGATAATGTCTGCGCATTTCCTCCTGCCATTCTTAACCTTTCCAAAAAACCTTCCCTGCAATGCTCAGGGAAAGTCCGCGCAATATCATGAATAAAAGCGATAAGCTGCCCTGTTGTATAATTTGCTGTAAGAGTATCCGTCTGTTTTAAGAAATTCGTCAGGTTCATATCCATTCTCCATGTTATTTCATTTTTACAAACTATTTTTACACATCCTCTATTTCATCCTCTTCCTCACCCCAATCCGGATACTGTTCTACATGCCCTGCTGCCTTAATCAGTTTCGGTGATA
The DNA here is from genome assembly GCA_964604575.1 of uncultured Acetatifactor sp. Taxonomy (GTDB): domain Bacteria; phylum Bacillota; class Clostridia; order Lachnospirales; family Lachnospiraceae; genus Acetatifactor. Next base: position 948 of record CAZRZM010000248.1, on the reverse strand, counting down.
TCTTCTTCGTTTCATTTTCTATCTTCTGCACATGAATTGTAAACATCCAGTCATCACCATAATCATAATGAAGCAAAAAATTTTGCCCCTTTACAAGACCAATCTCGTCTATCGCTATATCCGTTGAAGGCCCACCATTCTCAGGATCATACCGATAACTGTCTTCGCTGTCCATTCTATTATCCATGCAGAATTGACACTTCTGCATATTTACTCTCCAAAACATTGATTTTTCGCTCTATTTGCTCCCCGACAAATTTGAATTTAGCTGCATAGGGAAATAAATTTTTTCATTTATTACTCACCGTCCGTTGGTGTCCAATCATCAGCAGGTTGATGCTGCGGCATGGTAAGATACCAATTTATGCCAAAGCAGTCCGTGACCTCCGCCGCACATGGGCTCCATGGTAATTCACATATATCCAGTTTCACTGTTCCACCATCCTTTAAAACTGCAAATGCATGTTCAAGCTCATCGCGCGTTTCGAAGGTGTAGCCGAGCTGAACAGGATTATTTGTCGTACCTTTTTCTTCTTTTGCTTCAACAACTGAACAAAAACTATCACCATTCTTTAGCAAATCCGAATGATAATATGTATTATCATCATTTAGCACGTGATAGCCAATTTCCAATCCAAAAGCAGAACAATACAACTCAATAGCTTTGGGACTATTTTTGACATATATTCCAACCCCTAACAAATTCATATTCATTTCCTCCAACAAAAAATACCGATTGTGATTTGATGATTTCTAAGGGAAACATTAGCTGTTATATTTTATTATTAAAATCCCCGCGAACCCTTGAAAACACTAAGTTTATCGTAGGTGAACCTTCCCTTAAAGTTTCCCTTGTGTTATATCCTCACACAGGGCATTACAAACCCTGATAAGGGAAAAAATGAGGGAAACAAAATAACATAAAACATTATAACACTAAATATACAG
>CAZRZM010000247.1:0-3213 GCA_964604575.1 uncultured Acetatifactor sp. | reverse complement strand
AAATTTGGGCGCAAGCACAAATTTCTGATTGAAAAATCTTTGATTTTTCAATCTACCCCCTGATTATATAATAAAAACTGCTTTGCATTTTCTATTATCCAAATTCTATTATAAATCTTATTGTCCATTCTGCAAATATCCATCTTCCGTAAACTGAACACCAAAATCGTCGCTCATCTCATTCATCTTTGCCATGATACGCTGCGCTTCCTCTCCCTCGGCCGGAGTGGGACAGAAATCATTCCGATAGGATACGGAGCTGACGGAGCAGGGAATAACATGAACATCCTTATCCTCCTGCTTTACACCATCTACAAACGTAAATTTCTGCTGGAAAATCATGGTGTCCTTATCCTCCGGATTCCGGTTTGCCCCAAAACAGAAATTACCCAGACTGTAAATGATGAATTTTCCCTGATATTCCTCAATTCCCTGCAACACATGAGGATGGTGCCCAATCACCAAATCTGCGCCCCAGTCAATACACTTTCTGCCAAGCTGCTGCTGTCTCTCGTCTATCTGGTACTCTCTTTCAATTCCCCAGTGACAGCACACAAGAATCAAATCCGCTTCCTCCTCCGTAAGCTTTGCAATGCCGTCCTGTATCAACTGCTCCAGACCGGAATACCCCCACGCCAGTTGATTGACCGATACATAGCCAATGCGCACTCCTTTGGTCTCGTAAATCGCCACGTTTTTATCATAGGCATAGACAACGCCCGCACTCTCCAGTGCCTCCACTGTATCCGCAGACCCCTGTTCCAGATAATCCAGACGGTGGTTGTTGGCAAAGCTCACTGCTTCCACACTTCCTGCGGTCAAAATATTCACATACTCCGGGGCACCTTTAATACAATAGGTTTGTCCCTCCAACATTTCCTCCGCCAGCGTGAGCGGTCCTTCCAGATTCACAATCGTCATATCATCCTCTGAAAAATAAGGATATACATTCTGGAAAAAATAGCTGTCATCCGCCTGCTCATCATACATCTGTCGAAAAGAATTGCCATAGTCCTGATTCTGATGGGTTCCCAAAGTCACGTCTCCCGCAGCGGATATCAGAATGGTTACCGTGTCGGACATATTTTCCATATTTTCATCTCCGGTGTCATTACTCCCTGCACTCCCGCCTCCGGGATTATCATTCTCTGTTCCGTCCGTTCCCGGATGATTTATGATATTATCGGAAGTATTTGCCACATCTGAAATATCTTCCCCCATAATGGAGGGAATGGACACTGGTACTTCCGTATCCATCCCACACCCGGTCAGCCCACCTGCCAGGGCGGCAACGGTCAGATATACTGCAGCATTTGTCTTTTTTCCCCTCATAAATGCATTTACTCCTTTCCGTAAATATTTTCGCGAATAAACCTATGATTCGCCTCATAATCTACTTCCAATACCGCCATTCCGCGGATTGTGGAATCTCTATAAGTCCCCTCCTGGGGAATACTGCTCTGTACAATATCATAAGTAAACATTTTACCTGCCATCAGTCCCAGACGGTAGCACTCTGTTTTCGTCAGATTGGTAGTCAGATTAGGCATCAGACCATTAAGCAGCTCTCCCGGTTTTGTAACTATCGCTGCCGGAAGCTTCTTGATAACAGCCGTCAGAACCTTACGCTGTCGGTCCGTCCGTCCAAAATCTGTTCCCAGATAACGGTTGCGGGAATAGGCAAGTGCCTGCGCTCCGTTTAAATGTACCATTCCACTAAGCGCAGGGTCCAGATTATCCGTACCCTGGGGACGGTCCAGTAATATATTATATTCCACCAGATATCCGTTGACATATTCCACTTCCTTATTTGTCAGCTCCAAATCCACACCATTTACCGCATCCACCAGATTTGCAAAAGCTTCAAAATTAACGAGAATATAACGGTTGACATCAATATCGAGATTTTTTTCCACCGTTTCCATCAAAAGCTCTGCACCACCAAAGGAATATGCTGCATTTAAACGATTATTATCATGTCCGGGAATCTCCACATACATGTCACGCAACAGGGAAGTCATATAAATCTTCTTTGTCTTCTTGCTGATGGACAGCAATATCATGGCATCGGAACGCCCATCCTCTCCGTTACTGCGGGAATCATTGCCGATTAATAATATATTAACCACACCCTCCTCCTGCATGGGCTCTCCCGACACAGATGGTATTTCCTCATATTTCATTTTGCCGTATGCAAAATTCACCAGTGAAATATAACCTGCTGCCAGCAGTGCAATGAGAATCAGCAGGATGATAAGAAATTTTTTCCATCCGGATTTTTTCTTTTTCTTCTTACGTTTCTTTTTGGGCGCTTTTCTTCTTTCATATTGACTGTCATCCCATTCCTCATCTGTATTCCGGTTCCTAGTTCTGTTACCTCTCGGTCTGGCAGAAATTCTGTCTTCTCTGTCTATTTTATCTCTTTCGGACACCCTGCCTATTCTTTCCACTCCAGCTCTATCAGACGTTCCACCCCTTCTTTCTACCCTTTGAGCTTCTCTGTTTCTTCCCTCAGTGCCATCTCTCCTGTTTCTCCGATTATCACCTGCCCGGTTTGTTCCTATACTTTGTCTGCTGCGACTGCCTGCATTTTTCCGGGAACGGTTCTGGCCGGAAGTGGGTCTCCTGCGGTTATCCTCGCTGTCCCAGTCTTCCACATAATCAATATTTATCAAATCAAGTTCATCATCTCTGTACATAATAGCGTAAATCCTTTCCGCGTATATCCTTTTAAACAAATAGTGGCCCAGTATGTGCCTGCCCTTAGCATATCACATCTTAGCCACTACGTCACGAAAGACTCTCTTACTATTTTATAAATTTTTTTATAAATATGCCATTATAGTTGCCATAATTTGTTTAAAAATGTCATTTCTTTCACTCGTCTTTTCCAGAAGACGCTTCAATACTTTTTCGGCACGGTACTATATTGCACAGAATATGCAAATATGAGCATTTACTCATTTTTTACAGCCTCAATAATGTTATCGTCCTCTATCGAAAATGCTTTAACCGCTTCATCATATTCATTACAAAACTGTTCCGCTGCATATCTCGAATTGCCTGTTCCACTAAAATATATTGCTACCATTTATACCTCAAAACCCTCCGTCTTCAAATTATATCCTTTGTTTTGTAAATTGGTTCATCGGACTTATCACACAGTTCAAAAATATTTTATACTGAACAAATACTTTTCCCATATCAAAATAT
>CAZRZM010000246.1:491-3328 GCA_964604575.1 uncultured Acetatifactor sp. | reverse complement strand
AAAAGTGCGAAAAGGAGGCGACTTTTTTTATGGCAAGTCAAGTAATGAGAATTACACTGAAAGCTTATGAGCATCAACTGGTTGATGCATCTGCCCAGAAAATCATTGAAACAGTAAAGAAGAACGGTTCCCAGGTGAGCGGACCTGTTCCCCTTCCTACCAAAAGGGAAGTTGTTACAATCTTAAGAGCTGTACACAAGTACAAAGACTCCAGAGAACAGTTTGAGCAGAGAACTCATAAGAGACTGATTGATATCATTGCACCGACACAGAAAACAGTTGATGCACTGCAGAGACTGGAAATGCCTGCTGGTGTTTATATTGATATCAAAATGAAGACAAAATAGTCTTCATTTTATGAAAACAAAATAACAAACCTCTACTTAGACGTATGAACACGTTTCTGTATGGCTTTTATATGGAAGCGGGAAATTTGCGAAGCATATTTCCAACCTTTGCGAAACAAAGGTTCACTTGCGAAGCAAGGGTTTGGTCCGCTATGTAGAACAAAAATGGAGGTAAAAAATGAAGAAAGCAATTTTAGCAACAAAAGTCGGAATGACTCAAATCTTCAACGAAGACGGCACACTGATTCCGGTAACTGTACTGGAAGCAGGTCCTTGTGTGGTTACACAGATTAAGACAATCGAGAATGACGGCTACAGTGCAGTCCAGGTTGGCTATGTGGACAAGAAAGACAGAATCATCAACAAGGATGCAAGTGGCAAAAAAGAAATTATCCACAGACATGGTGCTAATAAAGCAGAGCAGGGTCATTTCAAAAAGGCCGGCGTAAGCTCCAAGAGATATGTAAGAGAGTTCAAGTTTGAGAACGCTGATGAATATGCTCTGGGCGCAGAGATTAAAGCAGATATCTTCACCGCAGGTGACAAGATTGATGCAAGCGCTATTTCAAAAGGTAAAGGATTCCAGGGTGCAATCAAGAGACATGGCCAGCACAGAGGACCTATGGCACACGGTTCCAAATTCCACCGCCATCAGGGTTCCAATGGTGCCTGCTCCTCACCCAGCCGTGTATTTAAAGGAAAAGGAATGCCCGGACACATGGGTTGTGTAAAAGTAACCGTTCAGAATCTGGAAGTTGTAAGAGTAGATGCTGACAAAAATCTGCTTTTGGTAAAGGGTGCAGTACCCGGACCCAAGAAAGGATTAGTAACCATCAAAGAAACCGTTAAGGTTGAAGCGTAGTTTAGGGCGAAAGGAGGACCAATCAGATGGCAAACGTATCTGTATATAATATGGAAGGCAAAGAAGTTGGTACAATCGAATTAAACGATGCGGTATTTGGTGTTACTGTAAATGAACACTTGGTACACATGGCAGTTGTACAGCATCTTGCAAATAAACGTCAGGGAACTCAGAAAGCAAAGACCCGTTCTGAAGTATCCGGTGGCGGAAGAAAACCCTGGAGACAGAAGGGAACCGGTCATGCAAGACAGGGTTCAACCAGATCTCCCCAGTGGACCGGCGGCGGTGTTGTTTTTGCTCCCGTTCCCAGAGATTATTCTTTCAAAATGAACAGGAAAGAGAAGAGAGCTGCTCTTAAGTCTGCTTTGACAAGCAAGGTTCAGGACAACAAACTGATTGTTTTGGATGAGCTGAAACTCGATGAGATTAAGACAAAGAATTTCGTCAATGTAATGAACAATCTGAAAGTTGAAAAAGGACTGGTAGTAATTGCTGATAACAATCAGAACATTGTTATGTCTGCAAGAAATGTGGCAGAGATAGATACCACCCAGGTAAACACAATTAACGTATATGATATTATGAAAGCAAAAACAGTAGTTCTGACTAAGGATGCTGTTGCTAAAATCGAGGAGGTGTACGCATAATGGCAGATATTAAATACTATGACGTTATCCTCAAACCGGTTATTACCGAGAAGAGTATGGCAGGTATGGGCGAGAAGAAATATACATTTCTGGTTCATCCGGACGCAAATAAGTCCCAGATTAAAGAAGCTGTTGAGAAAATGTTCGAGGGCACCAAGGTTGAGCGTGTCAATACAATGAATCTGGACGGCAAGAAAAAGAGACGCGGAACGGTTGTGGGCAGAACTGCCAAGACCAAGAAAGCGATTGTAAAGCTTACTGCTGACAGCAAAGATATTGAAATCTTCGCAGGTCTCTAAAGCGTAAAACGCTTCTTCCGCAGATAGATTTAAGTATGCGGTATTTGTAATGACCGCGCAAAAAATGATTAAGATAAGGAGATAAGACAATGGGAATTAAGACATATAATCCCTATACACCTTCCAGAAGACATATGACTGGTTCTGATTTTTCTGAGATTACAAAGACTACTCCTGAGAAAAGTCTTTGTGTTTCCCTCAAGAAGAATGCAGGTCGTAATAATCAGGGTAAAATCACTGTAAGACATCATGGCGGTGGTTCCAGAAGAAAGTATAGAATCATTGATTTTAAGAGAAGAAAAGATGGTATTCCTGCAACTGTTATCGGTATTGAGTATGACCCTAACAGAACTGCAAATATCGCATTAATCTGTTATGCAGACGGCGAGAAAGCATACATCATCGCTCCGGAAGGATTAACCGATGGAATGAAGATTATGAATGGTCCTGACGCAGAAGTCAGAGTTGGTAACTGCTTACCTCTGGCACAGATTCCTGTTGGTACCCAGGTACACAACATTGAGTTATATCCCGGAAAAGGCGGACAGCTTGTTCGTTCTGCCGGTAACAGCGCACAGTTAATGGCAAAAGAAGGAAAATACGCAACACTTCGTCTTCCTTCCGGTGAGATGAGAATGGTTCCTCTGGTATGCCGCGCAACTGTTGGTGTTGTTGGTAATGT
>CAZRZM010000246.1:0-481 GCA_964604575.1 uncultured Acetatifactor sp. | reverse complement strand
TCGGTAAGGCAGGACGTAAGCGTCACATGGGTATCCGTCCTACTGTACGCGGTTCTGTTATGAACCCTAACGACCATCCACATGGTGGTGGTGAAGGCAAAACCGGTATTGGTCGTCCCGGCCCGAGCACTCCTTGGGGTAAACCTGCACTTGGCTTAAAGACCCGTAAGAAGAAAAAGGCTTCTAACAGACTGATTGTAAGAAGACGCGACGGTAAAGCAATCAAATAAATTGTTTTTATATAAAAACAGGAGGAAAGACAATGGCTAGATCACTGAAAAAAGGACCTTTCGCAGATGAGAGTCTGCTTAAGAAAGTGGATGCTTTAAATGCAGCAGGACAGAAGCAGGTTATTAAGACCTGGTCCCGCCGTTCTACAATTTTCCCTTCCTTCGTGGGACATACAATTGCAGTTCATGATGGCAGAAAGCATGTACCTGTATATGTGACAGAGGATATGGTTGGACATAAACTCGGCGAG
>CAZRZM010000245.1:0-3331 GCA_964604575.1 uncultured Acetatifactor sp. | reverse complement strand
ATGGCAGCTTTCCGCTCCCCTTGATACCCTCAACAGATTGCTTGGGAAATTTGCCAAACAATCCGGCGATTTTTTCATTTCCGCTAACAAAGCGTTGGGAAGTGGGCGGGCTGCCCGCTGTGCGGCGGTTTCCTGCCTTTTTTCTGTCACCCTTAATACAGCCGGGAATGGGAAACGCCAAACAGCAGCGGTATTTTTCTTTGCGCCCCTCTACGGAGAACAGCGGGTTTTGCCAAAAATGGGCGTAAAAAAAGCAGCAAATCTTTTTCTGACTTACTGCTTGTGTGTGCCGCTGTGATAGGCGGCGGGTAGGTATTCAGTTTTTCATGTTATTCGGCTAACGGTCAAAGCGGAACTTGAACAGGCTTTCTATCAGCCGTTGGACGATATGCTCCTGCACTTCCACATTGATATGACTGCCCATCATGGAATGGTAACGGATATATCCGGCGTAATGGGAAAGGACAGCGGCAACGGCTTCCGGGTCGCCCTCGCTCGCCTTGACAATGGTTTCATAGGGGAGAAGCTGGCTCATGGGATAGCACCTCCATTTCTTTCCGTAAATGCTGCAAGGCAATCTGTATCTGCCGCCCGGTGGTGCTGCGTGTCCGTCCATACCTCATGCCGATCTCCTTTTGTGTCTGCCGCTGGAAGAAGTACAGAAAAATCACTTCCTGCTCATGCTCCGACAGAAGCGGCAGGGCGGCGGCAAGAATGGGATTGCTCAACAGGACAGTCTGACCGCAGACAGTAAAAGGATAGTCAATATCCGGGGTTGGCTCTGCAAAGTATTCATCTGTGGTACTGAATGGGTAATACTTCTCGTCCATCAGATAGTCAAGGGAGATTTCCCGCTCCCGGCGTTTATGTACCCGCCGGGCTGCGTCTATGGCTGCGTGGCGAATGACAACCCGGCAAAAAGCGTTGTGAGTGTGTTGGATATGCTCTTTGTATTTTTCAAACTCGGTCATGGAAAATCCCCCTTTCTGAATGATGTGAAAGGGCGGCAGCACTCCTTGCTGTCGCCCCTTGATTACCCTATTACAAAACCGGGCGGGGCTGTCAACGGCGGGCGTAGCCCGTTCATCTTGACCGTTGACTGTTCCGGCTGGTTTTGCTATTTATTCCAATGATGTTACAAATCCTTTTACCGCAGTATGTTCGGAGTATTCAATTTCTAACAATTTGCCTGTTGTATCAAATGCTCGCAATTTGGCAATTAAATCTTCATCAGTTGTGTTTACTGTTACATGGACTCTATCTGGATTTTCATAAATAGCAGATGAAGTTACAAAAGGCAATTCTTTATTCATCATTGCTTCGCTGATTCTATTCTGTAGGTCTGTCAATTCCGCAGAATATTCTCTTGCTTCTTGATATGTTTCCTCATCTACCGGAACATCTTGCGTTGTACTACTTGTTGCCGGCCTATTATTTTCTGATTCTTCATTGGTTTTATTTTGCGTTTCACTCTGTTCCGTGACAGAATTACTTGTTTCATCTATCAATTCTATATTCAGAATTTTTTCAACTGTCGTTTTTTCCTCCATAGTCAAGGTGTTATATGCAATTCCTCCATATTCGTAAAACATCCCAGAGATTCCCGTGTATTTCAAAGTATCAATTTCCATTCCTTGTGAGGTTACTATTGTTAAATATCTACCTGCCCTTACTTGATTCAGCATAGACGAAGGAGTATCATCTCCCAATCCAATCATTTCCCAATTGTCTCCTCCGTAGCAGGTTAATCCGGATAACACATTATAGATTGTCTCAATGGCTTTATAATCTGCAACAACACTCGTTCCGATTTCATCTTGGATTGTCTGTCCCTCATCTGAATTATCCATATTAGCCGGAGACACAATAATCTTTGTAATATCTTCAACAGAATGGATATTATAAATTATTTGTAATACATCACTATATGGATAACTTTCTTGCTGGAAAGAATCAAATTTCCACAACGAATACTCATTATTGTTACTGGAAATAAGATATTGCATATCTTCATGGCCGGACACTCTATACCAACTTTCCGTTCCGTCCACTTTACCGCCGATGCTTTCCTTTAAGATATCACTTTCCACTGATGCCACTTTGTAATAATGTGCCGAATATTTTTCTATTTCTACAAGTCCAATTTCAAGGGTCTGGCTCTCTACACCCGCATTAGAAGCTAACAGCATTGATATGTTCACATAACTTTCCGGTTTTTCCTGTATATTACTCTGTTCAGCAGAAGCATTGTCATTACTTTCTGCAACAATACTGCTTTCCGGGACAGTATCAGGATTTGGGGTTTTATTATCCATAAATAACATTCCTACACCCAGTGCAACCACTAAACATGCTGCAATACTCCCATATTTCAAGAATCCGCTAAATTTTTTTCCTTTTTTCATCGTCTTCCCTCCGTGTTCACTTCTCTTTAGCAAATCATCATCTAATGCCCCAAAGCCCTGAAATAAATCTTCTTTGTTCATCAAATATAGCCCTCCTTTTCCAACCTAATTCTCAATTTGTTACGTGTACGGCTCCACATCACTCGAACATTGTTTTCTGAAATATGATACAGATTTGAAATGTCTTTTATGGAATCAGCATAGAAATATCTTCTGATAAATACGTTTCCGTCCCTTTCAGACAATCCACGAACAAATTTGTTTATTGTGTTTTGTAATTCCTCTGCAATATAAAGCGTCTCTACATCAGACTGTCCTGTTATACATTCTTCCAATTCGTCCAACACCAATACTATCTCGCCTTTACCTCTTTTATGGGTATGTTTTGACCTATACTTGTTGATAGCGAAATTACGGACTATCTTAGCCAAAAACAAGTTAAAATGTATAGGGCGTGTAGGTGGAATAGAATCCCATGCTTTTAGCCATGTATCATTTAAGCATTCTTCCGAATCTTCCTTGTTGTTTAGAATGTTATTTGCAATTTTGAAACAATAAGAACCATACTTTTTATGCGTTTCCTCTATTGCCACCTCTTTTCTTTGAAAAAATAACTGAATAATTTTATCATCTGTCATTACCTTCCTCCTTAATTCGCGAAATTAAGTTAGCTTCACTTTATATGACAGCAGCAAACTCAAAACATTACATCTATTTTCTAAAATTTTATAATATTTCCCAGAAAAAAGTAATTCCATTTTTGCAAATATATATATGCCGTTTCCCTTGGTTATTGACAGGCACTTCCTGTCTGCTATCTGCCCTCGGCTGTACGGAATAGCGGTGGGGCTGGCTGTCCTTGTCTTATTTGTTGGTGCTTCTTTATTAACCATGAGCATTTGCGCCGGGGTTGTCGTTGCCGTAGC
>CAZRZM010000244.1:0-3337 GCA_964604575.1 uncultured Acetatifactor sp. | reverse complement strand
TGTGCAAGCACAGAATCTGTTTTACGGACACTTTGACTCTGCCCTACTCGAACATTATACCAAATATCACTACAGTATGCTACAATTTAATTTGTCAAAAAGGAAAATGTTATGTCGATATTCAGCATTTTCCAGCGATATGTTTTAAAAAAGGAGCCTTATAACTCAGGATAAGGCATCAGAATCTTTCTCAGTATAAGGGTAAATCTTTAGTTCTGCCAAAGATTCTATACATTCCCCAACATCACCATATAAATAATCCATTTCTTCCGGCTGCAAATAAATTTCCTTTTCATCATTTTTCATTTTTCTCTCAAACAGCGATTCTATGAGGTTCATCTGCTCATTATTCAGTCCATAATAATCATCCCATAGTGCGAATGCCTCACTATGATCTGAAAGTTGTTCTTTTAGTATAAAACCACCGTTCTCCAATATCTCATCCCATGTCTGGCTGCTGAATAACTCACTCCAGCTCCCCCAAAATGCTGCAGTTATGGCAGGTCTTATTTCTCCGTTTATATTCTCCAAAACATACTGCAAGGCTTCTGATTCAGCAATTTTCAGGATATCATCCGGCATATCCGTTAAATAGTCATATGCTGTCATATGTGGATTCCATTTTGATATATCCTGAAATACAGCAATAATATATTGAGGATGGAATGTAATGGTAGCTCTACATCCCTGGGAATTATTCATAGAGTAATTGAGACCATCCCAGGAATGTTCATAATTTAGTTCTGGAAATTCACCTACAGTGACTGCATGAATAATTGCTGCAAAAACACATCCTTCATATAATTCCTTTGGATTTATATTGATTTTCTCCAATGCCGACACCCCTTACCATCCAGATTTACTGTCTTCTATCTCAAAATCTTACTGCATATCTGCTCCACATCATAATCCGGTGCAAACTCCTCTGCCACATCGCAGATTCTCTCTATCACCTCTGGTTCTTCCTCCAGTTCCTCCGCTATTCTATCTGTCGTTTTACCTTTTTTTAACTTTTTGACAATTTGTGTTATAAGTTTGATTTCTATACCTTCTACTCTGCCTTCTACTCTGCCCTCTGCCTTGCCCTCTTCTCTGGCTTCCTCTCTCTGCACTTCTATATCAAGATTATAATCATATTCTGCTGTCAGCATATTGATTACCTCACTTCCCTTCTTACGAAGATAGTCTGTCAGAATTCCTTTTGCAATACACTCTTCAACTGCCTTTTTATAGCATTCTTCCCCTTCACTTTTCTTATACTTTCTTATAATATCCACAAACTCACTGTATTCCCTCAGTACGCGGCATTTTCCTAAAATATCATGATGCTCCTCTGTGTTGATGTTAATCACTTTGACACAAAGTTCCAATTCCGGATGTCCATCCTTCAAAAGATAGGAATCTGACAACTTTAAAATCTTTTCCTTCTCCCACTTTTCCTCTCCGTTATAAAAAGTATAAAACTCTGGTTTGGGCAGCATCACTCTTTTCCTTTTATAGCGGTCCCTTACCGGTATCATCTGCTCATAGGCGCGTCCTATATACAATAAACTGCGCAGGGGCATATTTTCATTTACAGAGGACTGATGTTCGCCAAATACAAGCACCTTATCTCCTGCTCCAAAAGAAACATCATTTTGAAAGTTCATATACAGCACATCTTCCACCCGTATCTTTTTAATCTTTGTCCCTGGTGGTAACGGCTCATCATGCAGCGCATTATACAATTCTATATCATTTGCCTCCGCAGATTCATCTTCATAATACAAATCTACAAATACACTGTTTTTATACTTCCTATTCTCTTTTCCTGCCATAGGCACTTTCCTCCTGTTTGTCCGCAGGAGTCTTTCAAAAGCTCCTGCTCTTATTTTTTCCGGGATAAAAGCATAGCTCTTTGAAATGAATGAGAAAAAAGACAGGTATAACACCCGAAAGATAAATATGCTTTTACTTAATGTATCATATAATCTTCAAAAAGACAAGTTTTCTACGAAAATAAGAAATACAAAAGACCAACCACCCAAAAGGCGATTGGTCCGTATGCGTTACTTTAAATTAATCCTGAACATAAGGCATCAGCGCTACGTGACGTGCTCTCTTAATAGCTACAGTCAATGCTCTCTGATGCTTTGCACAGTTACCTGTGATACGACGGGGAAGAATTTTTCCTCTCTCAGATACGTATCTTTTTAACTTATTGGTATCCTTGTAATCAATAACATTATCTTTGCCACAGAATACGCAGACTTTCTTTCTTCTACGCATTCCACCTTTTCTTCTCATTGGAGAATCAGACTTCTCTGTTTTATTGAATGCCATATCGGTGCCTCCTGTCTTAATCATAATTCATCAAATTTTAGTTAAATGGTAATTCTTCGTCAATTCCATCGGGAATATTCATGAATCCGTCACCTGCGCCAGAAGGAGCCGGTGCACTGTTACCACCCATATAACCACTGTTATAACCGCCATCATTATTGCTCTGTGCGTTCTTGCTCTCGGCAAATTCCACTTCATCAACCATAACGCGTACACTATATACCATCTGTCCGTCTTTATTGGTGTAGTTGTCATTCTGGACTCTGCCGCATACCACAATCTTCGTTCCCTTACGCAGGTAACGCTCAATAAACTCAGCCTGCTTGCCAAATGCGGTACAGTTAAAGAAATCCGCGTCAGGTTCTCCCTCACGCTTAAATCTTCTGTCCACTGCAATGGAAAAACGGGCTACTGCAGTCTGGCTGGCCCCCTGGGAATATCTCACCTCAGGGTCTCTTGTTAATCTTCCCATAAGAATTACTTTATTCATAATTTACTTCTCGCTTTCTATTTCTCGTCCTGTCTAACGCACAAGAATCTGATAACGTTGTCCATGATACGGACACGGCTCTCGATTTCAGCGGGAGCTGTACTCTCTGCTTCAAATCTAATGAAATAGTAGAAAGCTTCTTTCATTTTCTGAATCTCGTAAGCAAGTCTCTTCTTACCCCATTCATCCACTTCTGTGATGGTACCGCCGAATCTCTCAACCAGAGCTTTGCATTTGTCAACAACTGCTGCTCTCTCATCATCTTCGATTTTAGCGCTAACAACAACGGCTAATTCATACTTGTTCATGCTTTGTTACCTCCTTTTGGTCTCTGGCCCACTTTCCTAAGTGAGCAAGGAAATTAATATATCACGAGATAATATACTACCATAAACCCTTATTTTTTTCAAGCATTTTCTAACAATTTTATGTTTTATGGTAACAGTTCAGCCTTAAATTTTCCAATATATTTTTGCGGAAATCGAGGTGCTGTGTCAGGGCTTCTGTCAGCAGGCATTGTGGAGG
>CAZRZM010000243.1:0-3366 GCA_964604575.1 uncultured Acetatifactor sp. | reverse complement strand
TACCAAATACACCAGAGCAGTTAAGAAATGTTGTGGAAGAAATTATGGCAGTAGAGACAGGCAATGATTTTGTAATTTTTGAGGTAAAGGATGTAGTACCGATTACTGTTGCGAAAAAATATGCTGGCATTGGTGTGACAATGAATGCAAAAATAAAAAATACACGAACACCATTCAGTATTGATTTTGGTGTTGGCGATGTTATTGTGCCAAAACAGAAAAAACGCAGAATACCAACATTGTTGGATGATTTTGAGGCACCTGTTATCAATACATATTCCATAGAAACTACTGTAGCAGAGAAAATAGATGCGATTCTTTTATTGATGGAATTTTCAAGTAGAATGAAAGATTACTATGATATCTATTATCTTTCGCGTAAATTTGATTTTGAGGGAAAAGTGTTGTGTGAGGCGTTAAGTAAAACATTTGCTAATCGCCAGCACAAGTTTACAGTAGAGCAGTTTGAGCAGATTATGACATTTGACTCAGATGACGGAATGCAAAAAAAGTGGAAGGCGTTTACTAAGAAGATTGAAGTTGAAATGGGCGAGTTTCCAGTGATTTTGCAAAGTATAAATAAGTTTTTGTGCGAACCATATACTGCTGTTATGAATGAGCAGATATTTGAAAAGCGGTGGAATGCAAATGAGGGTAAGTGGAGTTGAATATAAGTGAATGGAATGGAAATAATGTTTGGAAAGAAATGAGAAAGATAAGGGAGATGCTTTATTAGGAATAGTTTAGCATTTGATTTTACCCTTGCCAAATAAAACTTTCTATAGTAATATTCAATGTAGATACAAAATGAGAGGTTGAATTTATGTTCTGGAAAATGACAAATCTACAACTTAAAAAAGGTTACATTTTTGCTCCCGACGGGGATAGTGCGCCTTTTTTTAAGAAGATTTGCAGGGAAGCGGATATACCGGAACAACAGATATCGGTCTGCTTCTGCTCATAATTCAACGAATCTAAAAATAGGCACATTATCTCCTTAACGATTTTAATTCAAAGTTAAGGAGATTTTTTTATGTTAAATATTAAGAAACAAATATCAAAATTATATTTATCATCTGTGCTGGAGAATTTATCTCTGACGGGTGCGTGGGTGGCAATATTGGCGGCGAGAGGTTATAGCCTGGTGGAAATCGGTTTTGCGGAAACTGTTTTTCATATAACCAGTCTCATATTGGAAATCCCGTCGGGTGTTCTTGCTGATGTATTTGGAAGAAAAAATATGCTGATTGTCAGCAGTATTATGAGAATGATTGGAAATATCATAATGATACTATCCTGCAATTTATTTATGGTATGTACATCATTGGCATTCTATGCGGCAGGCTATAATTTTGCGTCGGGCTCAGGTGATGCGCTTGCATACGATTCGCTTAAAATGGTTGATTATCAGAATTATTATGAAAAGTATGCCTCAAATCAAATGATTATATATCGTCTTTGCAGTGGGATATCAACCTTGTGTGCCGGATTTGCACTTTTTATCGGGCATAAAGCGGCATATGGTACAGATATTGTGATGGGTACTATACAAATAGGGATACTTTTGTCTTTATATGAAGCGCGTGTATGCAGGCATGATAGGAACAGTGAAAAAAATTTGATTGTCTCTATCAGGAATGAGCTTATAACATGCTTTATCACAAGTTTTTCCTTTTTGAAAGAGAAAAAGAAAGCTATTTTTTTAATGTTTTGTAATTCACTGGTGGGAGCCATTGACGTTTTGCTGTTATTTTTCCTTCAGGCAAAGCTGCCGGAGGTTGGTATGCCGGGAATGGCACTTGGGTTTGCCTTGTTTTTTATGCAGATGGGAGGTATACTTGGGGCAAAAATAGTACTCTATTGCAATAGGATGAGATATCGGTGTATATTTGCGATTACTGCGTTACTGGTGTTGGGAGGAGTGCTGGCGGAACATTCCGGGATGTATCTGGTTATGACGGCAGGAGGCTTTGTTGCCGCGTTCAGTGATGATGCGCTTCAGGTAAGAACAAATACCATTCTGCAGGACATGTTTCCGTCAGAACAGAGGGCTACATTGATTTCCATTGAATCCTTTACATTTTCAGTGATAATGATAGTACTGTCACCGCTTGCCGGAATTTTATTTTCGCACTGGTAAATGAAAATGAGGGCTGTTATCGGGGATAGAAGTTGATATGGGAAGTGAATTTATGGTAAGATAATTTCAGTTTCCTGGAAAAATAGGACTGTATGATTTTGTGGTAGAGGAGAAAGTTGGATTGAAAAAGGTAACTTGTTTCATCGTAATGATTGGTGTCTTGTGCCTGACTGCATGTGGGGGTACTTCTGAAAACAGTGGAACGACATCACAACCGGGATTTTTTCTGCATCATGATGGGGTTGATACCGGCATAGAAATCCTTTTTGAGGATTGTATTTGTGAATATGACAGGGGTCAGACCAAGGTGTATTCCTATTATGTCAGTCATTCCGTTTATGAACAGGAAGGTTTTGCTTTTTACATTCAAACTGCGGAAGATACAATGGAAATATTTCCGGTAAAGGATTATCTGATGGACCAGAACGGTGCAACACTTTATATGATATGGGGGAACAGTACCTTTGAACGGATACAAGGAGTCTGTTTTCAGGATAGTATAGACGGATATAAAATTGCGTCTGTAAGCTCTATGGAGAGTCTGATTGGTGAAGCTTACGGGCTGGCACTTCAGGAAGATGATAATGATTTTGCAGATTTGCAGGTTGCGTTTCAGGAACTGTATGAGACGGATAAAAAGAAGGTATTACGTGGTAATGCCCAGGCGCTGTACCAGGCTTCGGGGAAACGATATTCTATTGAATGGGAGATTGACACAGACTCGTGTTTAGAGAGTGCCAAGGCATACTTGAGCGATTTTGACATACATCCTTTGTATATAAGTTTTCTGTGCAATGAGCTTAGTGTGGACAATCCCTTTGTCACGGAAAAGGAGGATAATTCCTACGCACAACTGAGCTTTTTTGACGACAGGAAATACGCTCCGGAAGATACTTTTACAACGGTCTGGAAAAGCTTTGCTCTTGTGGATGTTAATAATGATGAAAATCCGGAACTTGTTTTCAAAATACATAATAGTCCCGATAAACTGATGTATATATTGGGAGTTCAGAACAATGAACTGGTCTGTTACGATGTATTTGAAACACATACATCTCATCTGTTTTTTTATTTATATGATAATGGGATTGCTTGCGAGGGGCAGGATTACGGTACGGAAAGTGTACTTTACGAAACGGTATTTTATACTTATACCAATGCGGGAAAAGCAAAAGAACTGATTCATTTCATTAAGGAGAGTACAAGTCCGGATGATGGACTGTATT
>CAZRZM010000242.1:0-3412 GCA_964604575.1 uncultured Acetatifactor sp. | reverse complement strand
ATATTTCGAGTACACAGAAGAAAAAGTGACGATATACACAAGATAAATGATTTGTGACGTTACAGTACCTTAGTACAAAAGAAAAGTGGAAAGAGCACAAAAGACAAAAATGGAAGAAAGAAAGAGAGGATGGACCATTGGATATTTCAGTCTGAGAGAGCGTATTGATTATAGATAATCGATACGCTCTTATACTGTTATGGAGTAGAGAAAATGCAGAAAATATCAGTCATTCCAATGAGCCCTATTGTCATTCCGATGAAAACAGATTTGTCATGCGGGATTTTTATCTGAGAGAGATTGCATGGTAGTAAGGAAGAAGGTTATGAATCCCGGTTCCCGGCTTAAACTTTTTGTAGAAAACAATCATTTCCTATAGAAAAAGTGCCAAAAGTAATGTACAATATTGAATTAGGCATAGTCTGTATACAGAAATAATTTAAGATAAAATTGAGGAGTTGTTAATATGGAACATAATAGCTGGGATTTTGAGGATGATATAAAGGGTAACAGCCAGGGCATAAATCAGGGATTATATAAGATGAGTGAAGAGGAAAAGAGGACTGCCCGAAGGCGCAGACGCCAGAAGGCCCAGATGATGGCGTATTTAACTGTGGCGGGACTGATTCTGCTCCTTGCTGTAGGAATTGTGGTGACGGTCAGCATTTTGACGAAATCCAGCCAGAAACAGAATCAGGAGCAGCAGACGGATCAGCAGCAGAAAGTAAATGAGATACTGTCCACAGAGGAAGACATAGAGGAACCGGATGAACAGCAGCCGGAGCAGGTTGTAGAACTGACGCCGGAACAGAAGCTGGATGAGATTGTGGATGCAGGAATTGCGGTTATGCCGCTGGAAGATAAAGTAGCAGGGCTGTTCATTGTCACACCGGAGGCGATTACCGGAGTTTCCACTGCTATCCGGGCAGGTGAGGGAACACAGACTGCTCTCTCCCAGTATGCTGTGGGAGGTATTGTCTATTTTGGCAAAAATATGCAGTCTGCGGAGCAGCTCAAAGAAATGATTGATAATACAGTGCTCTATTCCAAATATCCACTGTTTGTTGCTGTGGACGAAGAGGGGGGAAGCGTCAGCCGTGTGGCAGATGCCGGACTGGCGGCAAAAAGTGATTCGGCGCAGGCGGTTGCAGAGTCGGGTGATGCGGCAAATGCTTATCAGGTAGGAAGCAGCATGGGTGTATATTTGTCAGAACTGGGATTCAATCTGGATTTTGCACCGGTTGCGGATTTGGGAAATGTAGAGAACAGTATTCTGGGCAGTCGTACCTATGGTTCCAAGGCAGAGGATGCGATACCTTATGTCAATTCCATGATGCAGGGATTGCAGGACAACAATGTCACAGCCTGTCTGAAGCATTTTCCCGGTATCGGAAGCACTACCCAGGATACCCATGACGGCATTGCCATGTCTGAGAGAACAAAAGAAGAATTTTATGCGGAAGAGTTTACGGTGTTCCAGTCAGGTATTGAAAATGGAGCCAATATGATTATGGTGGGACATATGTCCGCCCCCTATCTGACTACGGATAACACACCCTGCTCCCTGTCCTCTGCAGTCGTGACGGATATTCTGCGCAATGAGCTGGGCTTCAAGGGAGTGATTATTTCAGATGCCATGAATATGGCAGGTATTACTGATTATTATAGTTCAGAGCAGGCAGCAGTCAGGGCACTGCGCGCCGGCTGTGATATGATTCTCATGCCGGAGGATTTTGAAGAAGCCTATAACGGTGTGCTGGCAGCAGTGCAGGACGGTACTATCTCTGAGGAGAGAATCAATGATTCGCTGAGAAGAATTTACCGCATTAAATATGCGGATAAAATAGAGCAGTAATTGAAGAGGTGTTTTGGAGTTAATGGAAAAAAGCGTTTTATTTGAGCAGATGCCTGTTCCCAGGGCGGCAAGAAAATTAATGATACCGACGATTGTAAGTTCGCTGGTGATGGTAATTTACAATCTGGCAGATACCTATTTTGTGGGAATGCTCAACGACCCGGTGCAGAATGCGGCAGTAACGCTGGCGGCACCGGTGATGCTGGCATTCAATGCCATTAATAATTTATTCGGTGTGGGCAGTTCCAGTATGATGAGCCGCGCTCTGGGTGCGCAGGAGTACGACAAGGTGCGTAAAAGTTCCGCATTTGGATTTTACTGTGCTCTGGGCGGGGGATTGTTGATTTCTGTTTTATGTACACTTTTTTTCACACCCTTATTGTATATGCTGGGAGCGGATGCGGGTACCATGGAGGCCACCGCTGCCTATATGAGATGGACCGTTCTGTTTGGAGCAGTGCCGTCTATTCTGAACGTGGTGCTGGCGTATCTGGTGCGCGCCGAGGGAGCAGCGCTTCATGCCAGTATCGGAACGATGAGCGGATGTATTTTAAACATTATATTGGACCCTGTGTTTATTATGCCCTGGGGGCTTAACATGGGGGCTGCGGGAGCAGGACTTGCCACATTTCTGTCTAACTGTGTGGCCTGCTGCTATTTCTTTGTGTTATTGTTTGCAAAGAGAAAGTCTACTTATGTAAGCGTGAATCCCAGATACTGTTGTCTGGAAAAAGAAATTGTGCTGGGAGTCTGTGGTGTGGGGATACCTGCGTCTATCCAGAATCTTTTAAATGTTACGGGCATGACAATTCTCAATAATTTTACGGCGGCAAACGGCGCCGATGCCGTGGCAGCCATGGGAATTGCCCAGAAGATTTATCTGGTTCCGGTACAGATAGCCATGGGAGCAGGGCAGGGTGTCATGCCGTTAGTAGGCTATACTTATGCGGGTAAGAAGTTTAAACGTATGAAAGAAACCATTCTGTATCTGGTAAAAATCCAGATGCCTTTTATGCTGGTTGTTACCCTGTTTGCATTCTTTGGCTCCGGCGGTCTGATATCCCTTTTTATGAAAAATGAGGCGATTATCGCATATGGAAATATTTTTCTGAAAGGCTTTAGTCTGGCAATGCCTTTTCTTGTACTGGATTTTCTGGCAGTGGGTGTGTTCCAGGCGCTGGGAATGGGAAAAAAATCCTTGTTGTTTGCCATTCTCAGAAAGATTGTTTTTGAGATTCCTGCACTGTTTGTGTTGAATTTCCTGGTTCCCGTTTATGGTGTGGCATTTGCAGCGTTTGTGGCTGAACTGATGCTTTCTGTCTGTGCGGTCTGGATGTTAAGGGGAATTTTTAGAATGTGTCCGAATGAAGAAGAGTAATGCCCATGAGGGCTGTCATTTAGATGAGTGTATATTTTTGTGGAGTCGGTGCTGTGGCAGGGCTTCTGTCATCAGGCAGAAGTTTCGGATGGGAGTTTTCTAACCGGGCAAGCGACAGGCTATAGCATGTTACGGTCGGTGACAAGAGGCATCCATGCCTCGTGTCACCTAAATTGCGC
>CAZRZM010000241.1:0-3434 GCA_964604575.1 uncultured Acetatifactor sp. | reverse complement strand
AAAGTAACTGTAGGTTCAAAACAACAAGAGTTGTCGCACATTTCAGGCTAGTTCTATTATATCCAATCTACCGGAAAAATACAACTATAAAATGCGGGTATTATCTACCCTGATCAATGTCCACGTTATTGTATCTCCCCAATTTCCTGAGCCTCAACAGACTCCACCTCTCCAACTGCACTGTCAAATGCAGATTCCGTTATTTTTCGCGAAGTGTCTGTAATCAACCCTAAAAACATCTGATCATACCGCGAAAAGTCCATATTGACAATTTTTCCGTTCTTACAAATGACATCCACTGCAATTGTCGGATCATTTCCGGAATACCCCTGACAATTATACTCTACCCTGTCTACCGGACTATCTATCAGTCCACATTCCTCTGCTTTCTTTTTTGCAAGCTCCGCATATATACTGTAGTCTTTTTCCAGTGCTGCATCACAGCCAAGCGGAACGCTTACATCCAGCTGTCTGTCATGGCCGATATTGAAAAGCTCGCCTGTCACAGCATCTATTAGATATCCCCATCTCGTACTTTCAGGTGTCTGCTCTTTTTCAAACAGGACATCACCGTACCAGAATGCACGTGGGAATGTTTCAGTTCCCGGCGTATAGCTCATGTATACATAAGCGCCCTCTAAATCCAGTCCAAAGATATTCTCCAGATATTGCCTTCCTGCTTCAGCCGCCTCTTCCATTGTCAAATCCGTATCCGTAGGCGTTCCGGTATTCAGGCTGTCCATACATACCGTATAATTTGCTTTTACGCTGCCATTTTCTTTGTTCTTCCCGTCCTCTGTGACCTCTGGCAATGTCGTTTTCAGACTGTCCGCAACCTGATAGCTGGTTGGAACTGTTTCCACCTTTCCATTGTTCGCCGCCAGAGTTATTTCTGCCGCCGAATGAAAGAGTATAGTACCCGCACCAATAATGGCAAATGTTGCCGCTGTTAATTTTAAAATGTTTTTTTGTTTCATAGTGAAACTCCTTTCTGATTTGTTTTGATAGATACACTATAAAACCGCACTGTATCAAAAAAATATCAATGTTATTGCAAACTTGTAAAAATTTACTTTTTTCGTTAAGGAGACACCTTGTAACACTACGCCCATTACAGAGGAAAAGACAGTTTCACGATTGTTCCTGCTCCCGGTTCTGAAATAAATGACATATCTGCATGATGAATCTGTACAATTCTTTCACAGATATCAAGCCCAAGCCCTGCCCCGCCAGCAGCGCGGCTTCGCGCCTTATCAACACGATAAAAAGCCTCTTTTATATGTGATATTTGATTCATTTCCATGCCAGTTCCATAATCCTCGACTTCTACCACAATAGCAGATTCCTCTGCATACGCAGAGATGCGAATTTCGTCTTCCTGCCGGCTTGCCTTTATTGCATTATCAATCAGGTTATTCATCAGTATCAGAAGCTGTTCCATATTTCCCCTGACAATGTAATTTTGAGACAAAACATAAGTCAATGTTATTCTCTTTTCCAGTGCTCTTATGTGCATAGCCTTTTCTGACTCCGCAAAAATTTCTTTCACAGAGCAGTCACTATCCTTCATTTCATCCCTGCGAAGCAATGCCATATCAAGAAGCTGATACGCCATGTTCTGGAGTCTGCTGCACTCCGACATGATAAACTGCGTACACTCATAGCGTTCTTCTTCTGACATAAGCGCTTTTTGTATATATTCTGCATATCCATAAATCGCAGTCAGCGGAATCCGTAGTTCATGGGAGAAATTGTCAATAAACTGCTGTTTCTGTTCTGCAGCATACTCAAGCTGCTTAATCTGATGTTCTATCTGTTCTGCCATAAGATTAAAATTGTGTGCCACACTGGAAAATTCATCTTTTCCATATACCGGAATCCTGCTGCCGTAATTTCCATTTGCAATCTTTGCAGAGGTACTGGAAATTTGTCTTAACGGGCGAAAAATAATTTTCAGGAATTGAAACAGAAAAAATGACATTATAAGTATTAGCGCAGTGCTTGTAAGAAAAAGAATGTTTTTCGTATGACGCCATAGCTGAATGGTATCGGTCAGGTCTCCAATATACATAAGCCCGTAATCCTGCCACGGAGCCGGAAAGCTGCCATAAACGCACAGGACAGGATGACTTTTATTTTCCATATAAACAAGCCTTTCCTGACTGTATCCTGTATCTGGTGGAAAAATCATGTTTTCCTCCGACGCAAATGAAGGGCTTTCGTAAATCCATTCCCCGGAAAAAGCTACTGCAAGTCCGTTTCCCCTTCCTTGCAGATACCGCGAATACAAGCGCATCAGGTTATCTATATTTTCTTCCACATGATTTCCCCTCTGCTCCAATGCCTGCATATCTCCAATCAGGGATGATGCAATGACATAATGCTCTGCCAGACATTTGTCCCGGACGGCTGAAAGTTTGTCTTTTAATATAATGTTTGATACAATCAGAGTCATTGAATTAAGAAACACAATAAAAAGAATCAGCGCAACGAAAAAAATCTTTTTTTTCATTCATGAACCTCCAATCGGTATCCCAGCTTATATACTGTCCTAATCTGATTTTTCAAATGTAGTTTGTGGCGCAGTCTCTGAATATGGACATCCACAGTACGGGTGCCTCCGTCAAAATCATATCCCCATACCATGTCCAACAGTTTTTCTCTGGAAAGGGCAATATTCCGGTTTTTAATTAGTACCTCCAACAGTTCATATTCTTTGGGTGTACATTCGACGACTGTTCCATTTAGAAAAACCTGATGTCTGTCGAAATCGCATTTTAAGTCGCCTATCATAAATTCTGATTCCACTTTTTTTGTCCGCCGCAGAACCGCTTCTACCCTTGCTGCCAGTTCCAGCATCTGAAAGGGTTTTGTCAGATAATCATCTGCTCCCATAGCCAGTCCTTTCAGCTTGTCAGTCAATTCGCTTTTCGCTGTCAGAAAAATGGTCGGCGTTCCAAAAGCTCTTTCAAACACCTGATAGCCGTCCAGTCCGGGCAGCATAATATCCAGCACAACCAAATCAAATCTTTCATTTTCCAACAATTCGACCGCAGACAGTCCGTCAAAAGTCTGTGTGCAGTGATGCCCTATAAGGCTTAGATTTCTGCGTATCAATTCATTGATGGAGAGTTCATCCTCTACAATTAGTATTTCAGCCATGTTTTACCAACTTTCTTTACAATAATAAAAAGAATACCTCAAAAATGTTTCCAAATTGTAAAATTATTTGCACCTGTTCCATCTGAGACCAGTCATCATGCCTGTATAATGTTTGGGGATATGAGTAAAATCTGCATTTTCTGATTCAATATTTACTGTAAGGAATATGCAGTGAAGAGTCAACGGAATTTAAATTTTTTCATCTGTGAAAATTTAGAAAATTGTTTACATACCCCATCGTATAAAATACTTTGACATATTTGTTGTACGGT
>CAZRZM010000240.1:0-3467 GCA_964604575.1 uncultured Acetatifactor sp. | reverse complement strand
TGACATAATGTTACACGTCCCTGCGCCGCTATCTCATACAGTTTCTCATCAAATCCGTTCTCACTGTAAAGCCTGAGTGCTGCTTTTTTAATGTTTGCCCCTTTTGCGCAGAAAATCAGCCGTTCGTAATCTTTCATACTCATTTTCCCTGCATAGGAACAGTTTGCCACAATCAGTGTGCCGTCCGCCTCTCTGGCAACAATGTCCAGCCTGCCTGACTTGCCAAGCCACTCTCCCACATCCCGGATACTCACTGCCAGCGTCTCCCGGCAGATTCTGCGGTATGCCTCCTCCACATATTCGGGATAGGCGTCTGCAATTTTGCGCCGGTAAAATTCTTCTGCAGAAGTTTCCTGCAGCAATGTCTCATTGGCAAAGAGAAAACGAAAATAAAATCTGATACAGGGGTTTGTGATACGGTAAATTCCTTTCTGGGTATCTGCATAACTGTCCAAATCAAAGGAAAAAACCTTTTCCACCAGCTCCAGCTCCATCAGATTCTTGAGATATACACTTATCTTCGCCCTGGAAAATCCGGTGTGTTTATAGATGTCATTTAACTTATTACATCCTCTTGCCATAGCCGCCAGAATGGTATTGTATACTGCCGGCTCCCGCAGTTGGTCAGACATAAAGACAGAAAGCTCACTGTAAAGTCTGCTTTCCCTGGACAATAAATGATAGATAAGATTTTCTTTTGTTTCAAATTGGGGCGAAAAATTCTTCCACAGACCCGGAATGCCGCCCAGAACCGCATAATTTTCAATATAGGAGGCATTGGAATAGCCGGGAAACATCCTGCGTATCTCCGCAAACTTCATCTCACGGACTTTTAACAGTCCGTTGATAGACAGAGCCGCACTTCCGATTCGCTTTACCATGCTGTTTTCCACCCAGCCCGCAGCGGAGGTACACAAAACAAACATAACCTGTGCACCATTGTCCAGATTTTTCAAAAAAGAGGTTATTTTATCCACAAAAGAGGCATCTCCTTTTAGAAAATGATGAAACTCTTCTATTAAAATAACCATTTTTCTGGTTCTGCTCTGTTCTACTGTCCTGAGAAACAACTCGTGGTACTCAGGATATTCGGAAATTTCTATTCCGGCATCTTTCAGTTCACACGCCCACTGGTAACGCTGTTCCCTGTCAGAACATGCTCTTGCCACATAAGAGAAACCTTCTTTGTTTTCCACAAAGTGTTTAAGCAACGCGGTTTTTCCTACACCACGTTGCCCATATACCACAAGAATGTGATTACCGTCTTGTCTGTAATAATGTTCCAGAAATTTTAATTCCGCATTACGTCCTACAAACATTTGAGTAATATGCCCTTTCCGTAACCCGCCAGCTTTACAGCAGGCACTTCTTTTATAAAGCCTGTAATAACTTTTCCAGCTGCTCAGGAGGCTGGGGTCTTCCCAGCAGATATCCCTGAATCACATCACAGCCGATGGTATTAAGATACTGATACTGCGATTCCTCCTCCACACCTTCTGCAATTGACTCAAATCCCAGAGCCTTCACCATTTCAATAATGGACTCCGTAATAATTCTTGTGGAATTATCCGTAAGCACAGTGTCAATAAAGGACTTGTCAATTTTAAGCGTGTCAATAGGCAGTCTCATCAAATAAGACAAGGAAGAAAACCCTGTTCCAAAATCATCCAGGGAGATACGGATACCATGTTCCTTCAATAATTTTAATTTATCGGAAACCGATTTAAAGTTTTCAATCAGTACAGATTCCGTAATCTCCAGTTCCAGATAGGTCGGATCCATCTTATGCTTATTGACAACCGCAATAAGTGATTCCACAAAATCATCTTTACTGTACTGTAACGCCGAAATATTGATGGAAAGAACAAAATCAATTCCATATATATCTTTCCAGTTCTTATACTGTATAATACTCTGCTCCAGCACCCAGTTGCCAATGGAAATAATGGTTCCATTCTTTTCGGCAATAGGGATGAATACCGCCGGACTGATATTGTGCCCTGCCGGGTCCCTCCAGCGAATCAGAGCCTCCACGCCGCGCAGTTGCCTGTTATTCACATAATACTGGGGCTGGAAATATATCTCAAAATTCTGGTTAAATACGGCTTCTTTTAATTTATTATCCAACTCCACGGAGTAAAGAAAATCATCCAGAATAGCCGCATTAAAATACTGTACCGCATTTTTGCCCATGGATTTGCCCTTGAACATAACGATTTCCGCACAA
Organism: uncultured Acetatifactor sp.; assembly: GCA_964604575.1. GTDB lineage: Bacteria > Bacillota > Clostridia > Lachnospirales > Lachnospiraceae > Acetatifactor. Next base: position 1,240 of record CAZRZM010000240.1, on the reverse strand, counting down.
TTGAGCAGTTCCAGTGCAGATGATGCAGCCTCCGGATACTCCGCCACACCGATGCTGACAGTTATCTGAAGCTCCTGACCTCCGCTGAGCCTGAAAGACTCCTTGGTACGGTTCTGTATCTGCCGGATAATATGCTCCACACTGCAGTCCCCTCTGGGGTCATAAACTGCCAGGCAGAAGATATCGCTGTTTAAATGGCAGACAATGGTTTTGTCATTACATAATTCTTTTAGGAATGAGCCAAATATCTGAACCAGTTCATCGCCCACAATGATTCCCTGACCGTCATTTACCTTCCTGAAATCATCAATGTCGATAATCATTACACTGACAATATTGTCTTCCTCTTCTGCTTTTCTGACATACTCTCCCAGATGGCGTACAAAATAGTTGCGGTTGTAAAGACCGGTAAGTCCGTCGTAATATGCCATATAAGTGAGTTCTTCGTTCTGGGACTTGGATTTGGTAATATTATCAATACAGATAATCTTATCCAGTGGCTGTCCGTTGCTGTCATACACAATTCTGGTATTGAAACAATACCAGACCTTCTTGTCTTTTATCAGACAGTCGACTGATGTAAACTCCTGTCCGTTCTTTTCGGCAAAAAGCACATCCAGCAGAGGGAGTGCATAAGCATCTTCCACCACGTCAAAAAACTTGGATATTTCCTTCACTTCTTTAATTTGAAAATCAAAATATTCATCCCACTTACCGAGGGTGGACAATTCATTTTTCTCAAAGGAATAATATAAAAAAGCACAAGATACCGTATCACAAATCAAGTGATACATTCTTTCCTTTGTTGTTAATTTCTGATTCATCGCTTTCAACAAGTCCAGTTGATAACGTAACTCATTCATACAGCCGTCTCCACTTCCGCATTTTAAGCCAGATACTTATTTTTTCGTAATATAGCCCTGTGCTTTTAACAATTCCGCACAAAGCACCGCACCGCCAGCCGCACCGCGAACTGTGTTATGGGATAAGCCTACAAATTTGTAATCATATACCGTATCCTCACGCAGACGACCTACACTGATTCCCATACCGTTTTCAAAATCCACATCCATGGTAACCTGGGGACGGTTGTCCTCTTCCAGATACTGGATGAACTGTCTGGGAGCGCTGGGAAGCTTTAGTCTCTGGGGTTCCCCGCTGAAACTCTTAAGTTTTTCAATCAACTGTTCTTTGGTAGGTTTTTTATTAAATTTAACAAACACCGCAGCGGTATGTCCGT
>CAZRZM010000239.1:3036-3505 GCA_964604575.1 uncultured Acetatifactor sp. | reverse complement strand
GCCCATACACCGGACTATCATTCCAAACATGCTTATGCCAGCTATATTGGCAAATACACAAATGCAAATATTCTTCATGCACTAAAAGAAATCAATAACAGCATTTACATCATTGCGGGAAAAGAAAAAGAAGATAACAAAAATATTATAGATAATTATATCTACTACAACAGCGCCATTGAAGTATCTTATATTTCCAAAACAAAACAACTGCCACATATGGAAAAACCGGAAGAAGTTTTAAACTGCCTGGATTTATACCTATCATAAAATAAACTCTCTTTTTGGAATCTTTTGAAGATGTTATCCAGATGGAACTTGAATTTGTGGAGGGGAATACTCGTGCACGACATTTATATGAAAAAATGGGATTTAGAATCACAGGAGTTCGCCCTAATGCTATTCGTTTAAAAAATGGGACATTACTTAATGAGTATATGATGGTAAAAGAATTAAAGAGATAACTTCC
>CAZRZM010000239.1:0-3026 GCA_964604575.1 uncultured Acetatifactor sp. | reverse complement strand
TTATCTATTAAATCCTATAAATATTTTACACTAAAGGTTCTTTTGCAGGCAGTCCCGCCTTACGGGGATATTTTTTTGGCGTAGCTTTTATTTTTTCTATCACAAAAAGATTCCTATATATATCAGAATCCGGCAAAATAAAATCCACCTGATTCAAAACTTTTCCTCCCAATATTTTAATAGCATTATCTGCCTGTACCTGTTCCTCTGCAATTTTTTCTGATTTATAAGAAATAAACTGTCCGCCTGTCTTTACAAAAGGAAGACAATATTCCGACAAAGTAGAAAGATTTGCAACTGCCCTGGAAACACACAAATCAAACTGCTCCCTATATTTTTCCTGCTTCGCATAATCTTCCGCCCTGCCATGAATTGTAAAAATGTTTTCAAGCTCCAATTCTTCAATTACAGCATCCAAAAAAGAAATCCGTTTATTCAGAGAATCCAATAAAGTCACCTGCAAATCAGGATAAGCAATTTTCAAAGCAAGACCCGGAAAACCCGCACCGGTACCCACATCAATTACCGATACAGATTTATTTACATCATAAACCTTTATCAGAGAAATACTGTCCACAAAATGTTTTTTCATCACATCTTCATACTCTGTTATGGCAGTAAGATTCATCACCTTATTCCACTCAATTAACATTTCATAATATCGCAAAAACTGCTCTATCTGCTTCTGTGATAAAACAACTCCCAGAGAAACAATATCCTTTTCAAACTGTTTTGTATCATACTTTTGAAAATCCGTCTTAATTTTTATCTCCCAAAATTATTTATAACGTTACAAATAAATAAGTAATACAGAAATATCCGCAGGGGAAACCCCTGAAATACGGGATGCCTGTCCGATGGATACAGGCAGAAATTCCTTCAGCTTCTGCCTTGCCTCCAGACGCAGTGATGGAACATCATCATAATCTAAATCTGAAGGAATCAATTTTTTCTCCATTTTTTTATATTGCTCAACCTGACGGCGCTGACGAATAATATATCCTTCATATTTAATTTCAATTTCAACCTGTTCAACCACATCCTGAGGTAAAACAGTTCTCTCTTTGTCAATCTCTGCAAGTATTTCATATGTCAGCTCCGGACGGCAGATTAATTCCGCAAGAGTGGCTGCTGTCTTAAGAGTAGAGCTCCCATGTTGTTCCAGAAAAGTCTGTATTTCTTTATTGGCGCCTACAGCAGTATTTTTCAGTCGCTGAATTTCTTTTTCAATCAGACTCTTTTTCACCAGCAGCTTTTCATAATCCTCTCTGCTGATTAATCCTACCTGATATCCTTTTTCCCGAAGTCTGATATCCGCATTATCCTGCCGCAGCAGTAAACGATATTCTGCTCTGGAGGTCATCATACGGTAAGGCTCCCTATTGTCCTTTGTCACAAGGTCGTCAATCAATACACCGATGTAACTTTCAGAACGGTCTAAAATAAGAGTCTCTTTTCCAAAAATTTCCATTGCCGCATTAATTCCTGCAATCAGTCCCTGACAGGCCGCCTCCTCGTATCCACTGCTGCCATTGAACTGTCCGCCGCTGAAAAGTCCCTTCACTTTTTTAAATTCCAGAGAAGGATATAATTGCTTGGCATCAATACAATCATATTCTATGGCATAGGCATTACGCACAATCTTACAATTTTCCAGTCCGGGTACCGTACGGTACATGGCAAGCTGTACATCCTCCGGCAGCGAAGAGGACATACCGCCCACATACATTTCATTGGTATGTAAGCCTTCCGGTTCAATAAATACCTGATGACGTTCTTTATCCGCAAATTTTACCACCTTATCCTCAATAGAAGGACAGTATCTGGGTCCGGTTCCTTCAATAATTCCTGCATAAATCGGAGAACGGTCTAAATTATTGCGAATAATTTCATGGGTATCCTCATTAGTATAAGTAAGCCAGCAGGAAACCTGCTCCTTTTGTATGGAGTCCGGGTCTGTGGAAAAAGAAAAAGGAATAATTCTCTCATCTCCAAACTGTTCTTCCATCCTGGTAAAATCAATACTTCTTTTATCCATACGGGCAGGAGTTCCTGTTTTAAATCTTCGTATTTCAATACCCATATTTTTCAGAGACTCTGTAAGATGGTTCGCCGCCTGCAGACCATTGGGTCCGGTATATGTAATTGCCTCCCCACATAAGCATCTGGCGGAAAGATAAGTTCCGGTACAGAGAATAACTGCCTTACATTCATAGACAGCTCCGGTAAATGTTTTTACACCACAAATCTTTTTCTTAGAAACTTTTGGGTTATCGTCCATATTTTCCCACAAAAGCTCACATACCTCTGCCTGCTTAATCGTGAGATGTTCCTGGTTCTCCAGAACCTTTCTCATGGAACGGGAATATTCCGCTTTGTCCGCCTGGGCGCGCAAGGAATGAACCGCCGGACCCTTTGAAACATTCAACATTTTGGACTGGATAAAGGTTTTATCAATATTTTTGCCCATTTCACCGCCAAGCGCATCCAGTTCCCTTACCAGATGTCCCTTGGAAGAACCTCCAATATTAGGATTGCAGGGCATAAGTGCAATACTGTCCACACTGACTGTAAATATAACGGTTTCCAATCCCAGCCTTGCACAGGCAAGCGCTGCTTCACAGCCTGCATGACCTGCACCAACTACACATACATCAACTTTTTCTATCATACCGGACATTTCTTTTCTCCTACAAATTTACTTACCCATACAGAATTTACTGAATATCTCGTTTATAAGGTCTTCTCCCACTTCTTCACCAATAATTGTTCCAAGAGATGTATATGAACTCATCAAATCAATGGAATAAAAATCTTCCGGCATATTATCTCTTATGCTTGTCCTCACCATTTTAAGACTGTCACAGGCGTCCATCAAAGCTTCTTTATGTCTCATATTGGTGATAACAATCTCATTGTTTTGTTGTAATTCCCCCCGGAAAAACATTTCTTTTATGGTATTTTCCAAGAGGTCAATACCAATACTGTCTTTTGTGGAAGTATGAATCATAACATGGGAGACACCT
>CAZRZM010000238.1:0-3547 GCA_964604575.1 uncultured Acetatifactor sp. | reverse complement strand
TTCTCACTGAATATATTTTTATACCCTTCCCCATAGATTTCCGTTGCACTTGTCACAATCATAAATGCCATGGGGTCCTCTTCTTTCACAATCTCCTCCACCTTATGGGACAGGGGCTTGTGAATAACACACATAATTACCTCTTTCTCTTTTTTACTATAAGCCCCCATGCCACGCATATACGTCACACCAATCTCCAGTTCCTCCAGAATCCGTCTGGTAATGTTCCCGGAAAAATCGCTGATAATGTAAATCATTTTCGCGCCATCCCTGCCATAGAGAACCAAATCCAATAAATAGGAGGTCAGAAACACGGTTATTGCCGCATACAACGCTCTGTCAATATCCCGGAATACAAAAGCAGATAATGCCACCACCGCCATGTCTATTATCAGATACAGGGAACCTGTCTTGAGATAACGGTATCTGGTGCGCAGTACCTTAATAATGATATCCATCCCTCCGGTGGTGGAGCCTGCCCGAAACACCCATCCCAGCGAAAGCGCCGTCAGCCCCCCTCCGGCAATCGCCGCCAGCAGAGGCTCACTTGTCAGTGCCTCAAAAGGTGATAACAAATTGGTAAAAAAAGAAATCAATACCGTGCAATAGACACTTGACACAATAAACCGTATTCCGAACTTCCATGCCCCCAGAATCATAATAGGCACATTGAGCAGTAATATCCACGTACCTGTCTCCAGTCCCGTAATTCTGTTTAAAATAATGGAAATACCTGTTACTCCCCCAGGAGCCAGAGAATTAGGGTCCAGAAACAGACTGACCGACACAGCATATAACAGCGAAGATACCGTCATAACCACATAATCCCAAATCCTGCGTTTTACTGTTTTCTTATTCATAAAAATCTCCATTCCGCCGCCTTTCAGTTGGCGGCACAAATAGTAATGAAAGTTCTACTTTCTTTCACACTAATCTCCATCTCTGATTTCGTTAAATGTAAAATGTTTTGTGGCACAACACCTGGGTTTCCGCAAAACATATAGAGTGCAATACATTCATGCCCTTCTGGTAATGTGGTCCCGGGCAGTGTCCGACTATATATTTTTACATGACTGTATGCTATGAAGGCAAGACTCTATGGATTTTGGCAGCCAATGCTGACAAAATTCATATGCCAGAGGCTTGCCGGAATGCCCGGCATAATGTCATGTAAAAATATATAGTCGGACACTGCCAGCTAAACACATACCCTCCAATCCAACATGAAAAAAATCCGCATAGCTTAGTATGCGGACTTTCCCCCAAAAAATTAGCATTTTGTTATTAAATATTAGTACGGACCACCTTAGGTTTAAATCCTTCCCGCTCAAGCGCCTCCATAATCTGCTGTTTATGTTCCGTTCCGAATGCCTCCAGTGTAATGCGCAGTTCCACCGCAGCATTCCGGTTGATGGAGACAAACTGATTGTGCTCCAGTTTGATAACATTACCGTTCACCCCGGCGATAATACCGGATACCCGGCACAACTCGCCCGGCTTGTCGGGAAGCAGTACAGATACCGTAAAAATACGGTCCCTGAAAATCAATCCCTGCTGTACTACGGAGGACATGGTAATCACATCCATATTGCCGCCGCTTAAAATGGAAACTATCTTTTTATCTTTGACATTCAGATGTTTTAATGCTGCCACACTTAAAAGACCGGAATTTTCCACTACCATCTTATGATTTTCCACCATATCCAGAAAAGCAACTACCAGCTCTTCATCTTCCACCGTAATGATGTCATCTATATTCTGCTGGATATAGGGAAACAGTTTTTCACCCGGTGTCTTTACCGCAGTACCGTCCGCAATGGTGTTGACATGCGGAAGGGTTGTCACTTCTCCTTTTTTGATGGATTCCTGCATACAGTTGGCCCCTGCCGGCTCCACACCGATAACTTTAATCTTAGGATTCAGCAGCTTTGCAAGGGTGGACACTCCTGTTGCCAGTCCGCCGCCACCGATGGGAACCAGAATATAGTCCACAAGGGGAAGCTCCTTGACAATTTCCATGGCAATGGTGCCCTGCCCGGTAGCTACTGTCAAATCATCAAAAGGATGGATAAAAGTATAACCATGTTCCTCCGCAAGTTCATAGGCTTTTGCACATGCCTCGTCATAGACATCACCGTGCAGAACCACCTCCGCGCCATAGTTCTTGGTGCGGTTCACCTTCATAAGGGGGGTTGTGGTGGGCATTACAATCGTAGCTTTCGCTCCAAAGCATTTTGCAGCATATGCCACACCCTGGGCATGATTGCCTGCGGAAGCGGTAATCAGTCCCTTTGCACGCTCTTCCTCACTCAGGGTACTCATCTTATAATAAGCGCCGCGCAGCTTGTAAGCACCGGTAAACTGCATATTTTCCGGTTTGAGATATACCTTGTTTCCCGTCTGGCTGCTGAAATAGTCACTATACACCAGCTTGGTCTCCAAAGTAACTTTTTTGACAACCTCACTTGCCTCTTCAAATTTTTCAAGCGTCAACATCTGTCATTCCTTCTTTCTCTTCATTTCCTATATCAAATAACGCGTTCACGAAATCGTCCGAATTAAATTTCTGCAGGTCCTCAATGGTCTCACCCACACCAATATACTTTACCGGAACCTGAAGCTCGGACTGAATTGCTACTGCAATACCGCCTTTGGCGGTGCCGTCCATTTTCGTAAGAATAATACCTGTCAAATCTGCCACAGAGCCAAACTCTCTGGCCTGTACCAGCGCATTCTGTCCTGTGGTGCCGTCCAGCACAATCAGATTCTCTCTATGGGCATCAGGGAATTCCTTGTCAATAATCCGGTTCATTTTACGAAGCTCTTCCATGAGATTTTTCTTATTATGAAGTCTTCCTGCGGTATCAATCAAAAGAACATCCACGCCTCTTGCCTTTGCGGCGCTTACAGCATCATATACCACACTGGCTGGGTCGGCGCCCTCATTGCCTCCCACCATGGGAACCTCCGCGCGATGCGCCCATTCTGCCAGCTGGTCGCCTGCCGCCGCCCGGAAAGTGTCTGCCGCTGCAATCAGTACTTTTCTGCCCTCATCCTTTAACTTGCCGGCAAGTTTGCCCACAGATGTGGTTTTACCCACACCATTGACACCGATTACCATGATAACAGACTGCCTGTGCTCAAAATCATATGCGGTCTCGTCCACTTTCATCTGTTCCTTAATACCGGCAATCAAAAGCTGTTTGCACTGGGAAGGCTCCTTGATATGCTGCTCCTTAACCTGGGTTTTGAGACGTTCTATAATCGCAGTGGTGGCATTGACACCAATATCTCCCATAATAAGTATTTCTTCCAGTTCCTCATAAAAATCATCATCAATGGCAGAAAAACCGCTGAATACGGAATCAATTCCCCGCACAATATTATTGCGCGTCTTGGTAAGCCCTTCTTTTAACCGGGTAAAAAAACCTTTTTTTTCTTCACCCATATCATTTCCTCCTTCTAATCGGTTAAATCCTTATCAATCAGATTCACACTTACTAATGTGGAAACACCCTTCTCCTGCATGGTGATACCATAAAGCCTG
>CAZRZM010000237.1:0-3578 GCA_964604575.1 uncultured Acetatifactor sp. | reverse complement strand
CATATTTTTATCTGCGGGTGCATAAGTTATGGTAACTGCATGTTGAAGGTATGGACATGAATAATTATTTGGGAATGTTTATCATTGTAGCGACCTGCATAATGGTATTGCTGATTGGTGCTGTAAAAAAGAGAATGGAGTGGCTGCTTAATATCGTAATGCGCAGTATTCTGGGTACCGTGGCAATTTACTTCCTTAATATCGCCTTGACGTCAGTAGGAATTGCCAGTGGAGTGGGCATTAATGCAGTGACTGTTTTGACATCCGGAGTCCTTGGAATTCCGGGGCTTCTGGCACTTTATGGAATTGGAATCTATCAGGCATTGTAGATTTTTACCAAAAATATCATTTGTGAAAATAGCTACTTGAAATATACAAAAACAGCGTATATAATGCTTTTTACAGTAAATCAATTTATTTCTTTTTTCAGGGGACAGATTCGTCCCACAATTTTCGTTTAAGATGATATAAATAAAATACGAAGGAGATGGTTTATTGACAATACTATGTGTCTTTTTAGTGGCTGCCTGTCTGTATGATTATAAAAGGCGGCGTATTCCAAATCAGTTGCTGGCGGCAATGGGGCTGGTGGGAACAGGAATAGCGGCTTACCAGGGAGGATTCCGGGGAGGAGGATATTTTCTGCTGCAGATGTGGGCGGTCATCATTATTTTCTATCCCTTGTTTAAAATCGGAGTACTGGGTGCCGGTGATGTGAAGCTTTTTGGGATATGTGCAGGTTATTTTCCCTATCAAAAAATCTTATTATTTCTTTTTATATCTATGTTTTTTGCTACTATTATTTCCCTTATCAAATTTATTCGAGAGAAAAATGCCATAGAACGTTTTACTTATTTTAGCGAGTATATTCTGGAAGTGTGCCGCAGTGGAAAGTGGCGACTCTACATAGAAGACAGGCAGGAAAGTCTGGCAAACAGTATTTGTCTGTCCGGTCCCATATTCTGCAGTGCACTGCTGTATTGGGGAGGTATTTATTAAGGTGATGGAAGAAAACATATTGGTTCTATATGACAGGGAAGAGGAATATACCCAGCTCATGACAGATTTTTTGAAAATGCACCGGGATGCTCCATGGGAGATACACGCCTATACCATGGAAGAAGAACTTCTTAAGCAGGAACAGAGAACCAAAATATCCATGCTGGTGATTGCCGAATCTTCCTATTCTGAAAGCTGTGCCATATTGCAGGCAGATAAAAAAGTAATATTAAACGAAAGCGGAGTGGTGCGGTGGGGAAATCTTCCCAATATTAACAAATATCAAAGAGCAGAAGATGTATTGAAGGAGCTGCTGGAGCTATATATGGATGTGGCAAAGGGAGTGCTCCCTAAATTGCACAATTCTTTTCAGACTCATTTTATAGGAATATACTCCCCTATAAAAAGATGTCTTCAGACATCGGTGGCGCTTAGTATGTGCCAGATGCTTGCCGGGAAGCATAGGACACTCTATCTTAATTTTCAACATTACAGTGGGATTGCGGAATTACTGCCGGACAGACAGAGCAGGGATATGGCGGACTTATTATATTTTTTAAATACGGAACAGGAGAAGTTCCGGCTCCGCCTACAGACCATTATTCAGCATAAAGGCAGTCTGGAGTATATACCGCCCATGAAATCCGGTCAAAATCTTCTGACTATCACAGCGGCGGAGTGGCTTCATCTTTTGCAGAAGATAGAAGAACTGGGGGAGTATAAGTACATCGTACTGGATTTGAGCGAAAGTATGCAGGGATTATTTGATATATTGCGCATCTGCGGTAAAATTTTCACGCTTACGGAGGAAGACAGAGTTTCCAAAACAAAGCTGATGCAGTATGAACAGTTGTTGGAATGGTACGATTATGAAGATGTTCTGCAGAAAACCAGCAGATACGGTTCTCCCAGAATCCGCAGATTTCCGGCAGAACTGGAACAGTATACCAGGGGAGAACTGGCAGAGTTCGTAAGGGCGCTGGTGGAAGAACTGACAGACGATTGCCGGACGCAGTAAGAGAGGGGCAGGTGTTATGGAGTATACAAAATTAAAGCAGGAACTGCGGAAAAAAGTACAGGACAGAGTAGGATATACCAAAGATTATTCGGATGAAGAAGTAGAAGAAATCATTGATGAGGTACTGCTGGAGCAGGAGACGATTGCAATATATCCGGTAGAAATGCGCAGAAAACTGAAAAAGGAGCTGTTTGACTCTTTAAGGCGGCTGGATATCTTACAGATTTTTGTGGAGGACAGTACGGTTACGGAAATCATGATTAACGGTTTGGAACACATCTTTATAGAGCAGGCGGGGCGGCTGAAGGAATTGAACATTCATTTTGATTCTCTGGAGAAATTGAATGATGTGATACAACAGATAGTGGCAGGCTGCAATAGAGTCGTCAATGAGGCTTCTCCCATTGTGGACGCCCGGCTTTCGGACGGCTCCCGTGTCAATATTGTGATGAATCCCATAGCACTCAACGGACCGATTATCACAATCAGGCGTTTCCCTGAAAAACCCATTACCATGGAAGAGTTGATTTTATGGGAGTCTATTTCACATGAGGCGGCAGTGTTTTTGGAAAAACTGGTGCGGGCAGGATACAACATTTTTATCAGCGGTGGAACCGGGAGTGGAAAAACTACTTTTCTGAATGTGCTCTCAGATTTTATTCCATCGGATGAGCGGGTTATCACCATTGAGGACAGTGCGGAATTACAGCTACAGAATCTGCCTAATCTGGTGCGTCTGGAAACGCGTAACAGCAACGTGGAGGAATGCAGGGCAATCGGTATCCGGGAACTTATCCGCAGTTCTCTGCGCATGAGACCGGACAGAATTATTGTAGGAGAAGTGCGGGGAGCGGAAGCTGCTGACATGATGCAGTGCTTAAATACGGGACAACTCGGTTTAGCATCTTTACGACATATTGAAAGGACTGTTCATTTTTTGCTAATGCTAATGACAGTCCTTTTTATATGGGGTTAATTCATAGCCTCAATATCCTTTAGCAGTCCTAAATAAATAAACAGGGTAACAGTATCTTTGATACCTGCCATATAAGAAAGGTCAGAATATCTACCATTAGCGGTTCTCATACAGGCGATATAATCATTTATAATCATTCTCTGATTTTCCGTTAAGTCTAAATTCAAATATCGCTGTTCCAAATCGCTTTCAGCTTTAGTGTCACTTTGATATGTTTCATCGGAGCCAATCAATTCATCTCGGCTTTTATCCATTAAGTGCCCCATTCCCATATCTATTAGTTTGTTGATTAGTTGTTCCATATTATTTCCTCCTTTGGGTGTGCAAGAAGTCTAATTAGATTTCCTAGAACTTATATTTATATTCTAACTTTCATACACTAGAGATGTCAAATAAAATCAATTTACAAATTCTGTTGATTTTCGACAAGTAGTGAGGAAAAAGAGGTGCGTTATGGAAGAACAAGATTATGGGTATATCAAAATCAAACTGGCAAAACTGATTGAGGAAAGGGGTATCAGTAAAAATAAACTGGCACACAGGGCAGAAATGCAAAGAACGCAGATTAACCAATATTGTAATAAT
>CAZRZM010000236.1:0-3592 GCA_964604575.1 uncultured Acetatifactor sp. | reverse complement strand
TATCCGTAAGAAGTACAAAATCCTCATCTGTCTCACCTGTTACCAGACCACAGGAAATACCTGCCACCATCTTCTTGATAGGCACGCCTGCTGCCATCAGTGACATACAGGATGCACAAGTGGATGCCATGGAGGTGGAACCGTTGGACTCAAAGGTCTCGGATACGGTACGGATGGCATAAGGAAACTCCTCCTCACTGGGAAGTACGGGAATCAGCGCTCTTTCAGCCAGTGCACCATGTCCGATTTCACGTCTTCCGGGTCCGCGGGAAGGCTTTGTCTCACCTACGGAATACGAAGGGAAATTGTAATGATGCATATATCTCTTACATACTTCATTCTCGTCCAGACCATCAATTCTCTGCTGCTCAGACAAAGGCGCCAGTGTACAAACATTACAAATCTGGGTCTGTCCGCGTGTGAACATTGCAGAACCATGTACACGGGGAATCAAATCAACCTCAGCAGCCAGCGGACGAATCTGTGTAATCTCACGGCCGTCCGGACGCTTATGGTCTTTTAAAATCATTTTGCGCACGGTCTTCTTCTCATACTGGTATACTGCCTCATCCAGCATGGCAAGCCAGTCTTCTTTCTCGGCAAAGACTTCCGTAAGCTTGTCCGTAATTACGCGAATATTTTCCTCACGTGTCTGCTTATCATCGGTAAAAACTGCCTCTTCCATCTGCTCCGGAGTGACAACCGCTTTCATCTCCTCAAACATTTCTGCCGGAATGGCACAGCTTGTGTACTCATGCTTGGACTTTCCAACCTCAGCCACAATTTTATCAATAAATGCTATAATCGTCTGATTAATGTCATGTGCCTTATAGATTGCCTCAATCATCTTCTCCTCAGGCACCTCATTTGCACCCGCCTCAATCATGATAACCTTCTCACGGGTGGAGGCAACGGTAAGATTCAAATCCCCCTTCTTCCACTGCTCCTGGGAAGGGTTGACAATCAGTTCTCCGTCAATCATACCCATCTGGGTCATGGCACAGGGACCATCAAAAGGAATATCGGAAATGCAGGTTGCAATTGCCGCACCAATCATGGCTACAAGCTCAGGACGGCACTCCGGGTCTACACTCATTACCATATTATTCAACGTCACGTCATTGCGGTAATCCTTGGGAAATAAGGGACGCATGGGTCTGTCAATCACGCGGCTGGTGAGAATGGCGTTCTCACTTGCTTTACCCTCTCTTTTGTTAAATCCTCCGGGAATTTTACCAACTGCGTATAATTTCTCTTCATATTCCACACTCAAAGGGAAGAAATCGATTCCCTCCCTGGGCTTCTCGGAAGCCGTTGCAGTACACAGTACTGTTGTATCACCATAGTGCATAAATGCACAACCGTTTGCCTGTTTACCCACACGGTTGATGTCTACAACCAAAGGGCGTCCGGCAAGGTCCATTTTGTAACTCTGGTACATATCTTTCCTCCATTCCACCGCGTCAGGCGGTAATAAATTATTGGTACATAATACATTATTGATGCACCTATTGCATACGGAACAGAGATACCGAAACTACTGAAAAAAGCAGGAACACTCCTATTCTTTTCAGCGGTCTCGGGATGACTCTCTGTTCCGGTACTACACATTCGCTAAATGTGAAACAAAGCGGAGCGCCGAAATAACCGGGCAGCCTCCGCTTTCCATAAGCAATTATTTTCTTAAACCAAGCCTCTCAATAAGAGCACGATATCTCTCGATATCCTTTTTCTTCAAGTAGTCCAGAAGACCACGTCTCTGTCCAACCATCTTCAACATACCACGGCGGGAATGATGATCCTTGGGGTTCTGTTTCAAATGCTCGGTCAGCTCCTGAATTCTTGCAGTCAGAACTGCGATTTGAACTTCAGGTGAACCGGTATCACCAGGGGTTCTGGCATACTCATTCATGATTGCTGTTTTCTTTTCTTTGGAAATCATTGTAAAATCCTCCTTAACTTGTCTATCACCTGACACTAAGACCGGGTCGGAGTGTCCCAGATCTGAGCATCGGCTAAATCATACCTTGCTAGTATAGCACATACATTCCCAGATGTAAACCTCTAAAATTACATTCCTGCCTATTTAAGTAACAGTTCAGTCTTGCATCAGGTCACGCTGCCGGAGCATAGTTGTTCTTGTGAAGACTGTATAAAAACGTCGGCACTTAGGCACCGTATTTTGGTGCCTTATGTGTCCGCTACGTTTTTATTCAAGCGGGAGCGCGTCTGAACAAGAATAACTATGCTCCGACAGCGTGACCTGATGCAAGGGTGAACTGTTACTATTTAAACTGTTGCCGGCGAACCAATCTGTTACCTAATCCTGAAGCACTTTCACGTATTTTGCCGGTGTACGATAATTATATTTGCTAATCTTGATTCCCGTCTTAGGGCTGCTTGCATGTACAACCTGCCCGCCGCCGATATAGATTGCCACATGATTGATGCTTCCCTTACTGTTACTGTAGAATACCAAATCACCAGGCATCAGCTCTGAAGAACTAATCTTCGTTCCTTCATTGGCCTGCGCCTTGGAAGAATGGCTCAAAGAAATACCATACTTTTTGAATACACTGAGCACAAATCCGGAACAGTCCGCACCCTTTGTAAGACTGGTGCCGCCCCATACATAAGGGTTGCCCACAAACTGTTTTGCATATTCCACCAAATCTACACGCACATCGGATACACCCTGTCCGTATAGAAGCTCTGTCATGGTAATTGCCGTATCCAGTTCATCCTCTACGATAACATACTCTCCTGATACATACGCATCTTCTCCGTCAATGGATACCTTTACCCAGTCGCCTATTGTCTCTACGTACTCCAGCTTCTCACCCTTTAACACCTGGGTCAGAACAGCACTGTCCGTGCTGGCTTCCTCCCTGATATTCAGACCATCCGTATTCGCAATGGCAACGGTACGTGCTATGGCATTTGCCTTAATTCTCGCTTCCGGTCCGGTCAGCAGAAACTCCATGCCCACATAACCTTCCACTTCTCCTGACTTGATATGTGCCCACTCGCTATCCGAATCCACCACTTCACAGGCGGAATCCTTGGGCATCTTACCCACAAGTTTTCCTTCTGTGGACGGAGTCTCACGCACATTCAGATTGCCGCTCTCCACATTCGCAATTCCAATATTTGTATATCCCCAGGATTCTCCTTGTGCCTGTTTTGCAATTTCAACATACTCTTCTACTGATAAGCTGTTCTCCAGAACAGACGCAACACCTGCCATCTGCATCACAGGGTTAAGCTCCGCGGCAGTTACACTGACCGGTTCTATTGCCACACACAATGCAATTCCCATTGAAACCACTGCCATACCGCGAGTTATTTTTCTGTTTTTCATGAATTACCTCTTTTCCAAATAATCTTCTTAAGTATCTGAATCATCAAACTCAAATAGTTTCCATTACTTTATAATTACAATTTTGTTACAAATTTATTACAGCACATCTAAATTATACATATTTACCAAATATCTGTCAACCATTTCTAAAAATTTCCAAATATGTTTTACGGGGGCGAGAATTTTCAAGTTAAACGCAACACCCTGTTGCATTTACTCTGAAAAGCCCAT
>CAZRZM010000235.1:0-3615 GCA_964604575.1 uncultured Acetatifactor sp. | reverse complement strand
TGTCCAAATAAACGGACTTACAAGGGCGACCAACCCATTTTTTGACTAACACCAATATTTTTTATAACAAAATTGGCTGCGATAATAGCTATCATGGCATACAGATACCAGTTATGAAACTTCCATCCACTGACATGTCTTACTTTCAGCCTGACTAATGTGTGGCTCAGCATAAAACCGGTATACAAAATTACACTATACAGAACCAATGGATGATACCATAAGGATTTCATTATCTGTCCCTGAAACAGCGCTATCACAGCTCTCGTGCCTCCACATCCCGGACAATACATCCCTGTCACATGGCGGAACACACATCCCTTGCCGGCAACCTCCGGAAATACCAGCCAAAAAAACAGTATCAATGCAGGTATGCCAATAATCAGAAAAATAATCCCATAGAAATATAGGTCTTCTTCTAAAGATTTTGTTTCCTTCATCATATTAATAATAATTATAATACAGAGAAGGGTCATCCATGATAGCAGCCACGCCGATTACCATCAAAATAATCATAATAACGCTGGCAACAATACCGATAATAGAACATACCATACCGGCAGTACCCATACCACTCTTACCCTGCTTCTTGGAAAGAACTGCAAGAATCACACCAACAATACCAAAAATCACACCTGCACCATAACAGCAGCTTAAAACAATAGATAAAATACCAAGTACAAGACTTACGATAGCCATTGTGTTGGTTCCTGAAGACTGTTCTGCAGGCTGTGCATTGTATACCGGAGTCTGATACTGTGCATTTGCAGTATTATCCTGATAATAACCGGTATTCTGTGTTTCATGTGTGTTTTCTCCATTGTTAAAATTCTGTCCGTCCATAATAAATCTCCTTTTTCATTATTAATTTAATCTGACAATGGAATACCATTGGCATCCTTGTCAATTTTGCCAACCAAAATCATTATGCCTTCTACCAGACCCCAAATGGAAATTCCCATCACCAGAAATGCACCAATCACGATACATGTAAGTACAATACCCACAAGGGAAAGTACCAGTTGAATGACTGCTTTCTGGGTGTACCCAAGATAAAAATTATGTACACCAAAGGCACCGAGGAATATACCAAGTAAACCGGCTATAATTTTGGATTTTGCACCACCAGTTCTGGCAGTTGCTCCGGCAGGTACTCCACAGGATGTACATACATTCGCATTTGGAGCAAGTGGCTTGCCACAGTTGTGACAATAATTTGTACCCTGACCTTTGGCAACACCGCACTTCACACACATTACAGCTTCATCTGTCATGTATGCTTCGCCACAATTTTTGCAAAAATACATTTTTTTCCTCCCTCCTAAACGGATTTGATATAACAAATCATAGTATACATCAACATATTGTGACACATACTATGTAAGTATACTATAAAACCACAAGAATTACCAGTACTATTCTTAAATTTATTAAATTTCTCTTAAATATATGTCTGTATTGTCCTTAATATCCCGAAACACAACCAGAAAATTTACAGATAAAGCACCAATTACCCTTCTCATGCTTCCTGCTGCAGACTAATCCTGAGTAATGTGTCAGATATTTTCCGTACTTCTTCAAACGCCTGCTCCATACTCTTTGCCAGTTGTGCCTGCTGTTCAATGGCAATCCCAATGTTTTTGACCTGTTCCCTGGAATGATTCGTGGTATCACTCATTTCCTCTGCCATCTTTGCCACCCTCTCCTGATGCCTGAGACTGACTGCCAGATTCTCCTCCACTTCATTCACCTTCTGTCCGGAAACACTCTGCACTTCAAGCAGTTTTTCCGCTTCCTCTTTCGCAGTCATAATTTCCCTGATTCCACCGGATACTATTTTCCCATTCTCATCTACAGCAGAATGTGCAATTTCCACGTTCTCATTCATTTTCTGAATCTGTGTGGTAATGCTCTGTGTAGCCGCTTTACACCGCTCTGCCAGCACACTGACCTGCGAAGCAACTACCGCAAATCCTTTCCCATGCTCACCTGCCCTTGCCGCTTCGATAGACGCATTAATTGCCAGAATATTCGTCTGATTTGCAATTCCTACAATTACATCTGCAAAGGAAGCAATCTCTCTGGAGCAGTCTCCGACCTGGGTGATTTTCTTTCTAATTTCATCACTGGAAGACTCAATACTGTGCATGGAATCCACTGCCTGATTCATAATTTCAATATAATTCATTGTCTTTTCATAGGAATCCGCTGAAATTTGGGCCATTTCTTCTGTCTGCCGATGAATCATCTGCATGTTTTGGTCCATATTTAAAATACTGTCTCTGGTTTCCTGCACCTGACGTAAATTACTTTCACAGCCCTCCCCTGTTTTGTCTGCTTCATACCGTATCTTTTGGTTATTATCCACAGTTTCATGAATTGTCAGCTTCAAATTCCCTAACAAATCTGACAGACTTTTCGATGCCGTGCCACAGCTTTCCAGAAGTCCTTCAATAAGTTCTGTACTGTGAAGATTCTCCAGCAGCTTCCTTGCACGCTTCGCCAATGCAATAAACACTGCTGACATTGCAGCATATTCAATCGTATAGCCCATGGCATACCCAATAAACCATTTTAACCGGGTATCCCCTTCCACCAATGTCACATTTCCGGAACGGAAAAAAACACCGGCGACAAGACATATGTACCCTATTACGGCAGTCCGTACAGTAAATTTTTTATCAAAATACATACAGCTTAAAGCAAGCGCCAATACATAAGTAATATAAATACCAAGATGCGAATTACTTGCCATCAGTGCAATTACAAGCGCAAGCGCTATAATACTGTAGTTCTTTATAAACGCTATTGGTACCCTGCATTTTAGGAGAATCGTGGGTGATACCGTACAAATAACCCCCAATACCGTAATGGGATATAATTCCTGAAATGTTAATTGAAATACATGAATTGCCGAACAAAGAAAAAGTACAGGAAATGTAATGGTTACCCATAACATGATTTTGCAGATGGTTTTGCACACCTCTTCGTCATTCCGCTCAAAAAATCCCTTCTTATTAGATGTTCCTTCCATGGTAAATTCCTCCTATTGTAAATTTACGTTTCTTTATGATATCAATGATACCACAATACCTTGTGTTTTGTCACCACCTTCTAGAAACACAAACAGTAAAAGCCTCCCCCGGATTACTCCAGGAGAGGCCTGAAACCATAGTCTGATAAAAATTCTGTTTAGAATTTCAAACAATTTTTAGAACTTGCAACCGTTTCTTTAGAAACGGTTTGCTTTAGCAGCTTCCTCGATGGAAACAGCGACAGCAACAGTCATACCAACCATAGGGTTGTTACCTGCACCGATAAGACCCATCATCTCAACATGGGCAGGAACAGAAGAAGAACCTGCGAACTGTGCATCGGAGTGCATACGGCCCATGGTATCTGTCATACCGTAGGAAGCAGGACCAGCCGCCATGTTATCGGGATGCAGAGTACGTCCGGTACCACCGCCGGATGCAACGGAGAAGTACTTCTTGCCCTGCTCGATACATTCTTTCTTATATGTACCTGCAACAGGATGCTGGAATCTGGTAGGATTGGTGGAGTTACCGGTAATGGAAACGTCAACATTCTCTTTCCACATAATCGCAACGCCTT
>CAZRZM010000234.1:0-3657 GCA_964604575.1 uncultured Acetatifactor sp. | reverse complement strand
TAAAGAACCTGATGAAGGGATTTCCAAACTGCTTGGATATGCAGATTTAATACAAGGAACTATGCTGTTAGAGTGTGAAGAGGTAACGAATGGAATTTATTGTGGTAACATACCCTCTATTCCAGACGCGCAACAAAAAGAAATGCTGCATAACAGCCAGGAATGGGTATTATTATTTCAGATGTCGACGGTAGAAACAGCAGATTATGAATTAATGTTTGGCGATTGCGGAAGTATTTATTTCTACATTAGAAAACAAG
Source organism: uncultured Acetatifactor sp. (assembly GCA_964604575.1). GTDB lineage: Bacteria > Bacillota > Clostridia > Lachnospirales > Lachnospiraceae > Acetatifactor. Next base: position 3,397 of record CAZRZM010000234.1, on the reverse strand, counting down.
ATTTATTTGAGAAAAATTTTGAAAATGTGTGGTTGATATTGCAATGCTTTTAGAAACTTCCACCTCAAAATTTGTCTGCTGTACTTACAATAGTAGCTTTATGGCATTTCAGAAAAACAGTTCAAAAACTACCGTCAAAAGCTTTACAGTCATCTGCTGATTCAGGGAAAGGAGATTTTATGGGATTATTCAGTAAAAAGAAAACAGAGGATAAAAAATCCGAAATGAAACAGTATATTACCGGGGCCGGCGGGAGTATTGTCACGAAATCACTCCTGAATGGCACCTCACAGTTAAAATGGCTCTTCCGGCAGGAAAGTCCTTATGGAAACGGATGGGTTGCCTTTGGGGATACGGATACGCAGGAATATGTAAATAATTCCGATAATATGACAGTCGTGGACTTTAATACTCTTGCCAACCTTGAACCTGCCGTTTTGAACGTCTTTTATATGCCAGTGGGGACGGATTTAGAGTTTCGCTGTGATAAAAGCGGAAAATACTTTGTAGATACAAAAACGGGAAAGGAAATCCGGGAACCGGTTAAGCATCCTGCACAGATTGCCTTTGAAAAAAACCTGCAATTTTTAAATCAGGATACTTACCCGGTAGAATTTTTCCGGGGTCTGTTCCAGAAAAGCACGGTTCTCGAACCTTTTAGGGTGGGAGAAGCCGATTTTCCATCAGGTCAAATCGTATTGGCGGACCCGCTTGCATATCTGGGAAGCGAGTATGAAACCTGTCTGGCCCGGAAGATTCCTGCCGGAAAATATCCGGTAGAAATTGCCTTTCTCCATTCTCCCATAGCAGGCCGGCGTGTTGCGGCTGCAAGGCTGGTCATAAGTGCCAATCATGCTGTCAGATATGAAATTGCCATGCCGGAGGGAAAGGGGACTGAAGATTACGGAAAACCGGGTGTCCTCACATTTTTTGGCGTGGATACAGGCCTTGCCTGCATTACGGATAGGAAAATAGCCGAAGAATATGACACCTTTTTTACAACATGGCAGACGGAACATCCCCGGCAAAACAAATATGATGATTACTTTGCCGCTCTTTTCCGGGAAAATTCTAATGGGCAGAACACCCCCGGCAGCTTTCTCCTCTGGCAGTTACCGAAAACGAACTACAATCTGGTTATGTTTTCCAGCGGCATGGGAGACGGAATTTACAGTGGTTATTGGGGACTCGATGAAAGGGACGAAGCCGTGGAACTCATTATTCCGTTTATGAACCCGTCATTGTTTATATAAGAATTATGTAACTGTTCAGAATCATCTGCAAAATTATATTATGATATGAAAAGTTTGAAAGAAAAGTATAAACATACTAAAATTTGTTGGCGTAAACAGTGATTCCACCGAAATTCTCCAAATAAGATATGTTATTTTAGGTTAAAAAAAGGTATCCTTCCATTATAAATAATATGGAGGCAAAGCATATGAATCAATTAACTATCGGAAAATTTATATCACGGAAAAGGAAAGAGAAAAATGTAACACAGGAACAGTTGGCGGAAAAACTCGGAGTATCTAATAAAACAATTTCAAAATGGGAAACTGGTAAATGTATGCCCGATTATGCTGTAATTAAAAATTTGTGTGAAGAATTAGGAATCACAGTTGCTGAATTGATGGATGGAGAAGAATCAGAAGAAAAAAGTGTTCGTTTGTATGACGATGAGCAGATTATGGATTTGTTAAGACGAACACAGGAATTAGAGAAACAAAAAAATCTGTTATATGGAATTTTACTAATCGTAATGGGAATCGCATTACAGGCACTTTCCTATACAGTGGGCGGCTCTAATGTAAAAGACTTCTTTTCCGGACTTCTTTTGGGTTTATCAATCGCCGAAATGCTGGTCGGGGTTTATGTACTTGGCAGAAATTTGGCCGGACGATAAATACCAGCCCTTTCAGACACAACAAAAGAAATACAATATTGTTAGATTTTCTGAAATGGAGAAACAAAAACACAATGAAGAGAACGAATAATGTGTTGAAATTACCTGTGCTAATCGTATATGTAATTGTATTTTACGGCATATGGACTATATGGGAGTTTTGGGTAAAGTCTTTTATCAGCAATACTTTTGAAAATGAATGTATATCGCAAGTGATAAAATCTGGCGTCATTAAAAATTTAATATGGACATTTCCTGCAATTCTACTGGTACAGCACTTCAAATCAGAGGTTTGCATCACCTTAAAAGAAATGTTTTCCACAAAAGTCAACTGGCTGAAATACCTTCCGGTTTTTATTGGTTTTACAGCTTACATACTGGCAGGTTCAATTCTGCAGAACGGCAGACCGGAAATCTCCAGTGATTTTGGCATCGACAAAATAATAATTGTTTTATTCGTAGGTCTGACAGAGGAAATGGTTTTCCGGGGCTGGCTGCTCAATGCCACAATCCGTGAAAACAGGAAATGGCTTTACATAATTATAAATGCAGCAATGTTCCTAATAATCCATTTTCCAACATGGATTCATGACGGAATTTTCTTCCGCAGCTTTGCAGGTCTGCAATTTTTAGAGGTAATGACATTGAGCATTATTTTTAGCTGCACCCTTTTAAAAAGCAGAAATCTTCTTGTACCAATTACTTTGCATATGTACTTTGATTTACTTGTGTTTATGTTCATCTGACTGCCAAATCCCAGTTTACCGGGTGGTTTCTCAAACCGCTTACAGAACTAATTAACCTTATTCCTTCAGCGCACCCCGGAGCAGCAGCATCACCAGAGACAACTGAATCAGGAATTGTATCCATCCAAAACCCGCGCTTACCATATTCATGTTGGCTAAGCCTGCGACGCCCATCGTCCTGCTGACAACAAAACTATTGACAGCGCCGCCAATGGTGGTGAATATTCCGGAACATACCAGCATCACACTGCTGTAGATTATCAGCATCCGGTTCAGCCCTCTCTTGTTATGAAAATCTTCTGACATGGAGCCGATACCCAGCACCACACAAGGGATTCCCATAAATATCATCTCCAATATGTTATGTACCGGATATACCCTAACCATTTCCGTAGTGTAGCCCATTACAACGGACTTATACACATCCTGATAACCCAGCAGACAGATACCTGCCACGAGGTAAACCGCTGCTGCGACTACAGCCACAATAGACAAACCTTTCTTCATGTGAGTCCTCCACTCTGCATTGTTTTAGTGCCTCAGCTTTACTGAACCTTTTATAGCCATTACCAGTCATGTTGTAATATCAGGCCTTGGATTCCGGGTACAATGACTCTGCTTCGGCAGAGTCATTGTACCACATTCCCAGTATAAATGTAAACTGCACTCCCAAATGTCAGTTTGTTTTCCGGTAACAGACAATATGTAATGACCCCGCATTTGTAATCTCGTGGATTTACCTGTA
>CAZRZM010000233.1:0-3666 GCA_964604575.1 uncultured Acetatifactor sp. | reverse complement strand
GGTGGACAAGAATGAGCCACGAAAAGGTGAAATTAATTATATTACAAATAAAATCAAAATTGATAAAGAATTGCCGGAAAGTGCGAAAGAACAAGTATTGATGCATGAAATTCTGCATGCAATATTTGATTTACTGGGAATGTATGAATTATCTCAGAATGAAAACATGGTGCAGAGCATTGCAACTGCCCTGCACCATGTTTTCAAAACACAGACTATTTTTTCTTCTTAGAGGGTGTCTGTGACAAGGCACTGCCTGCTGCTGTTTTAGATGCCTTACCAGTTCTGCCATCACGAAGTACCTGTGATGCAGCGGAAGCAGCACGAGAAGAAGTCTGTTTTGTATTATTTGCCATAATATGTATCCTCCTTTCCACAATATTTGAAATTATGACCTTTTACAAAATTATTGTAGTACGAAAGAAAAATAGTGTCAAACAAAAATATGTTCGATTTTATTAAAAATTTATAAACAAGATTGGGGAATGAGGTAGCGGACAATAAGCAGATGCAGGACCATAGGCAGAGACAATCTGTGTAATAAAGGCAGTTTATTTTTGGAGCTACTAAAAGTTCCAGATTACAAACAGAGGAAATTTGAGGAGGTAAAGAAAATGTTCAATAAAAAAATAAGTAATGTCACATTGGATTATCAAAAAGGGATTTTGCTGATTGATGATAAGGTAATCGCAGCTCCGGTAAAGATAACAATTAAAGAGCCAGACGAATGGGATATAGCAAAAATATTTAACGCTGAACTGGCAAAGCAGGGAATGGCATGTCCTGAGCTGGTGATAGACGCGAGGGGAGTTCTGGAGTATTTACGTAAGGAAGAGCTTAAAGATATCATCCGTGAGACAGTCAGAGAAATTATCCCGGCAGAGCGGGCAGGCACAGCTGGGACAGACTTCTAAGTATAATACAGTTTCAGATATTGGGTTCCATTGAGGGTTTTTGAAGCTTCTTCTTTAATCTGGATAAGATTTCCGGAAGGAGTCTTCAAAAAATCGGAAGCTTTGATTTTCCCATATACATTCGCAGGGAAAAGAATGTAATTTCCATGTGTATCTGTATCAGGTTCACCCTCATACGAACCGGACGGGACAAAATTAGTAAGTAATGTGTATTTCATGTAATTTATTCTCCTTTCTTCGTACTCAGTTCTGGCAGGAACTTGTACCAATAGTATAAGGGAGAAAATGGAAAGCGACAAGGTAAAAAGAAAGTCAGAGAGACAAGCAGTTGCAGAAAGTGTAGAGAAGGAGGTGAGAGGGTGCAAAATCTAATTCCAGTTAAGGATGCGGTTGGGGATACGTTATACATTGCCCCTGGATTTAAAGAGCACAAGAATAAGCTGTTTAAGGAGGATGAAATAGCGCGGGCAGAAACAATAGTGAATGCCTTAAAAGGGCTTTCGATTGAATCTGCCCAGGAACTACTGAAAAAGATAGATAGATATCTTCTTCAAACACTATTGACCGAGTGAAGACAGTTCAAAAATTTCAGTGCTTACCTCTTTGAATTTATTGAGGAATTCTTCAACCGACATGTTTTTTACATCGTAATGAGAAGTGACATAGCCGATGGCAAGACGGTCAATTCTCTCAGTTAAGGTATAGTTTTCCATATTTATAATTCTCCTTTCTTTCGTATTCCGGATGGCGGTCCGGTATTTACAGTATAAGGGAGATTTAGGAAAAGGACAACCTGACAGAGTATTTTCTTGGGCAGAGCAGGATTGTGGAAAGGAAGCCAGTGTACTGAGAAAAACCGGCTTCCAGAAAGATTAAGTAATGAAACCTTTTCCACAATAATTATAGTAACCCTTTTACAAGGCGTTATTGTAGGACATAAATGTGGCGGTGTCAAACAAAACAAGAAAAATGTCTGGAAAAGGCAATAAAAAGACCAGATTACGGCGTGTCCTCTGCGCGGCGTGGAGCCGCGATAATTCCTCTTTTACATAATATTACGGCGCACAGTCCCCCCTTTTACACGTAATTCCCCAATTACAGACTGTGCGCCGCGCAGAGGACACGAAAAACCAGGAAAGAAGTACAACCGGTAATACATAGTAATAGACAGAGAGGAGTGGTGGTATGGCAGACAATACCGTGTCCGGTACAGTACCGGAACATATGAGGGTTACTCCTGAGAGGGCACTGGCAATAAAAAGGGCACTGATACGGCAGTATGCGGACCAGTATAACCTGGAAATTACCGGATGGGAGGAGACAACAAAGGACGGGGTAACCACAGCATACTCAGTGAACGAGCAGTCACCGGTGTAGTCCGGTGCAGGTGGACATGCTGTATGGAAGGCATGGGGACAGAAAACAGGATGAACCATGATAGGAAGGAGAAGTTATGGCAGAAAGTGCAATACCGAGGGGTACAGATAATGCAAGAGTAATTCAGGTCATAGAAACCACAGCATTGCGGGGCAGGGGCACAGAAGAGGACAGATGCAGAGAGGTAAAACAGTACTGGGATTTCAGTGGGAAATTACTGGCTGAGAATGATTCATGCGCAAAAGAAAAAGAGTAACAACAATAAAGTAGAAAGGAGCCAGGGAGATGGAAAAGACAGGACCGGGGAACAGGTTGCAGGAGGACCTGGAATACTACATGGAGCAGATTAGGGAAACAGACAGACATCCGTACCAGATGAGCAACCGCTGTCTGGCAGAGGCACTGTTTGGGAGGGTGAAAAAGGAGTATCCGGATGCGGAATATTTCACATACGGCATTTTACAGTGGATTGTGGTGTCCGGAGCTGCACGCTGTCGGCTCGCCGTGCAGCTCAGGAGAATGGAGGAAATCCGGACCGGGGAACTGGATGAACTGAAAAAAATCATAAAGGAGGTTGAGGACAGTGTTCAAGGACACGGTGCTGTCATTCCTGGCAGCGGTGCTTGCAGTCCAGAACGTGCCGTTCCTGGCGGACTGTGACACCGGGGAAAAAGCAGCGATTGTGGCAGGGATAACGGCATCCCTTATTATTTTTTGCCTTTTTTGCGAGGAAACGGCTGAAAAATGGCGGAAATACAGGGAAAGGGTGCGGAAACTGCAGGAGACAGTAAGGAGGCTGGCGGAGGTGGAAAAGATTGGGAAGTGAACTGAAAGACATGGACTACTACATGGACAAGCTGATGGCACTCCCGGCACAGTTCAACAGACTGTGCCGGGAAAAGAAATACGCCCAGGCAAAATACATATATGACAGGGCAGTCACCCTGGCAGTGTTCCTTGAGGTCCCGGCGGATGTCAGGGAAAGGCTTTTCGGACAGACGGACAACCAGGATGAGGACTACACGGTGAAGGAGGATGCACTGTTCAGATGGGACATGGTGGAGAAATGCAACCTGCACTGCTGCATAAAGCAGCACCGGACCTACCAGGACACTGCCAGCAGGAGGCTGGGGGAACCCGTCCGGTTCTACAGCGATGAAGATTTCTGCGCACTGTGCAGGGACAAAAAAAGAACCGTATGAAACGGTTCCAGGGGTTTCCGGGGTGTCACACCGGACATAATTTACCAGCAAACAAATTATACCACAGTGACACCCCAAAAGCAAGATTTTTACTAAATGCGGAGCGTAATAATTTACCTCGAGAATTTTCAAGTTAAACGCAACACCCTGTTGCATTTACTCTGAAAAGCCCA
>CAZRZM010000232.1:315-3681 GCA_964604575.1 uncultured Acetatifactor sp. | reverse complement strand
ACCCATAAGCAGGCTCTTGAAAAAGCACATGGGGAATATGAGAAATATCGGAAAAAGCAGGAAGATTCCCTTTCTCATGTAGAGTATAATTTTCTTGAAAGCATAGAAAAGTTACATAGGCTGGAAGAAAAGAATTAATTTTTTGTTTTGGATTTAACATATAGGTGGGAAAATATATGAACATGGACCAGCGAATTGCAAGAATTAATGAATTATACCACAAATCCCAGGAGCAGGGACTGACGAAAGAGGAAAAGGAAGAGCAGGCACAGCTTCGCAGGGAATATGTGGCGAGTGTGAGAAATAATTTAAAAGCACAACTGGACAATATCAGTGTGGAGAATGCAGATGGAAGTATTGTAAATCTGAAAGACAGGGCGAAAAAAAGCAGAGAGTAAGGCCGTGGTATAAGACAGTGTATAGAGAAAAGGAAAAAAATAAATCTATCCTCCGCAGACAGATACTGAATGAAAGAGACTTACTAAATGAGTATGAGAGGAAGAAGGCGTCAGTGCTTCTCACGGAACGTATTCTGGGGCACCAGTGGTATTATCTGGCGAAAAACATTCTGGTATTTGTCAGCTATGGAAGCGAGATTGATACAAGTGAAATTATAAAAGATGCCCTGAGGAAAAGAAAGAAAGTATTTGTTCCCAGAGTTGTGGGCGAGGACATGGTTTTTTACCGTATTTATGATATGGATGAACTAAAGGAAGGCTATAAGGGAATTCCGGAGCCTTCCCTGAGTGAGGAACCATTTTGTTATCAGGAAGAACTGGCAGAAGATACCCTGATGATTATGCCGGGAGTGGTCTTTGACAGAAAACGAAACCGTATCGGCTATGGCAAAGGCTTTTATGACAGATACCTTGCGGACAAAACCGCATTGCAGAACAAAACCATTGCGGTGGGGTACCAGTGCCAGATGCTGGAGGAAATTCCCGCGGAGAAAACAGACATCAGACCCTGCCAGATTATTTGTACCTGACAGCGGCTGGAGACAAGGACTGACGATAGAAATAGGAAGGGAGCAGACAATGGATTACACTTTAGTTTTAAAAGAGATGGGCGAAAAAGCAGTGGCTGCCAAATACTTTTTGCAAAAAATGACTACGGAAGAAAAAAATAAAGCACTGGAGAAGGCAGCGCAGGCTCTGGTGGATGCCGGGGATGATATATTAATCCAGAATGCCAGGGACCTGGAAAGAGGTAAGGCAAATGGTATGCCTGCAGCGCTGTTAGACAGGCTGTGTCTGACGAAAGAACGCATTGAGGCGATGGCAGAGGGGCTGAGGCAGATTGTTTCGCTAAAGGACCCTGTGGGTGAAATATTGGAACAGTTTACGAGACCTAATGGCATGGTTATTGAAAAGCGCCGGGTGCCGCTGGGGGTCATTGGTATTATTTATGAATCCAGACCAAATGTTACCGCAGATGCTTTCGGACTTTGCTTCAAGACCGGTAATGCAGTTATTTTAAAAGGGGGCAGCGATGCCATCTGCTCCAATAAGGAAATTGTAAAGGTGCTGCGCCGGGCAATGGCGGAGTGTGGGGTGGACGAAGAGGTTGTCCAGCTTATCACCGACACGGACCGGGCCGTAACCGCAGAATTTATGAAACTGAATGCTTATGTGGATGTTCTGATTCCCAGAGGCGGGGCGGGACTTATCCGAAGTGTAGTGGAAAACAGTACTATACCGGTGATTGAGACAGGAACCGGAAACTGTCATGTATATGTGGATGCTTCCGCGGATGTGGATATGGCGGTGAATATTATTATGAATGCCAAAACCCAGCGAATAGGGGTCTGCAATGCCTGCGAATCTCTGGTGGTTCATAGGGATATCCGTGAAAAGCTGTTGCCGGGACTGGCAGAGGCACTCCGCAGGAAGTCTGTGGAAATCAGGGGTGATGAGAGAGTAAGGGAATATATTACAGACTGTATTCCTGCCACAGAAGAAGATTACGGTACGGAATATCTTGATTATATTATATCCATGAAAACAGTGGATACCATAGAGGAAGCCATTGCCCATATTAACCGTTATAATACCAGACATTCCGAGTGTATTGTGACAGAGGATGCAGAAGCTGCGGAAAAGTTTTTGAATGAAGTGGATGCCGCATGTGTCTATGCCAATGTTTCCACCCGGTTTACGGATGGCTTTGAGTTTGGCTTCGGTGCGGAGATAGGAATCAGCACCCAGAAACTTCATGCGAGGGGGCCTATGGGGTTAAAAGAACTGACTTCTTATAAATATGTGATTAGAGGAAATGGACAGATTCGCAGTTAATTGCAAAAAATATTTGCTATTTCCGGCGACTGTGATACAATGAGCGTAAAACGCTTCGGAATGGAGGAAAGAGTGAAAGATTTTTCAAATCTTTCACTCCCAGGTTTGTGTCTGCACTGCATCCACAAACTTGAGAGGCACAAAAAGCAGTGCAGAAATGAGGGAAAACATGAAACAAATAAATGGCAGTATCTGGCATAGTATGGATACCCAGAGAGTGACACCGGAGGATTTTATCTGTGTTATTGAGATATCCAAGGGAAGCAAAAATAAATATGAGCTGGACAAGGAGACGGGATTTCTCATTTTGGACCGGATTTTACATACTTCGACACATTATCCCGCCAATTACGGGTTTATTCCCCGTACCTATGGTGATGACGGCGACCCGTTGGATGTACTGCTTCTGTGTTCTGAGCCGGTACAGCCCATGACGCTGGTCCGTGCTTATCCCATCGGTGTCATTTCCATGCTGGACAACGGCAAGAATGATGAGAAAATTATTGCAGTGCCTTTCAATGACCCTAACTATAACTGTTATGCGGATATTTCCGAGCTGCCTCCCCATGTGGTGGATGAGATGGAGCATTTCTTTACGGTTTATAAGGCACTGGAAAATAAAACGACTGCTGTGAATGAAAAGGGTAACAGGCAGGAGGCGGTAGAGGTAATTAAAAAGTGTCTCGACAATTATATTGATACTTTCATTAAGAGCTGGTAAAAAGCATACCACAATATATAGTATATTATATAAATCGTATAACTTCCTTTTTGAAATTGTGTACCTACGGTATATTAGCTTCTAAATATGAATTAATAGGGAAAAGACATGAAGAAACTTATAGTTTTAAGGAAGAAAGCGTTTGCAGGATTATTATTGCCATATTGGATTATAGCAGGGGTTGGCAAAGATATCTTTATGGAAAAGTATAACTTTGACGGAGATTTGTGTGAAACGAGTGCAGATGGAAGACCTGTTCCAAGGATAACTATTGAAGAACTTGATAGAATTGGCATCAGAATATATAGCGGACAGATAAAAGAGATTTCAGTCGCAGATAATATTAACAAT
>CAZRZM010000232.1:0-305 GCA_964604575.1 uncultured Acetatifactor sp. | reverse complement strand
AGCACAATGGATGGATGTCTCTCAAATGAAATCAATGTAGATGCTTGCCGGAAAACCAATGAAGGACAAATAACTATAAATACCAGGGGTGGATTTAAAAATCTGTCTTATCCGGTTGTTGAGTGTTAGTAGGAACACTTTTTCCAAAAGGGAGTAGTACAATAACAAAAAAGCTGGTCGCGACCAGCTTTTTTTCTTTGGAAAAGGTCAAATCTCGCCCTTAAAACAAAAATAACACATGTTCTTTTTTGATTAAAACGTTTTTTAAAAAGTGTGCTGAAAAAATGACACCAAAAACTAAAAAT
>CAZRZM010000231.1:0-3684 GCA_964604575.1 uncultured Acetatifactor sp. | reverse complement strand
CAGGTCCAAAAACAGCATACCACGTCCCACATATCTTTTGGCTATGCTGACAACCAGACGTAAGTTTGCCTCAGCAAGACGCTTTTTCGCCTCCTGGTCTCCAAGCTCCATTCTCTTTGCCAGCTCAATCTCTTCCTCCGCACTCAGAAGAGGAACCTTACCGATTTCTTTCAGATACATACGCACCGGGTCTTCAATGCTGATGCCGTCGGGTACGGACAAATCAATGTTTTCCACATCAACCTCATCCTCGTCCGTCAGAATAATCTCCTCATCATCCACATCATCTTCGTCGGTAATGCGCAGTACATCCACATTATTCTGGTCGAGCACCTCCAGAATTTTCTCAAACTGCTCTTCCTCCAGAAACATATCCGAGAAAAAATCGTTGATTTCCTGATACTCCAGTACATTCTTTTTCTTTTTTGCTACATTCAGGAGTTCTTTTATTTTCTCCTCAAATTTTGCTTGTGTGTTTTCATCCATTTGTTTGGTTCCATCCTTCCCAAAAATTTCATTTCCTTTTGTATTTTCTGTTATTGTGATAATCTTTGTTCTATTTATAACCTTATTTCAAAGAAATATGCGCTTTTGCCATATCTTCCAGTGCTTTTTTGCCTGCAATCACTTGATTTAAGGCATTTACGTCACTTCCAAGCCGGGAAGTGTAATATTCATAGCTGTTTTTTTTCACAGCCAGCAGAATATCGTGGAAAGCTTTCTCCTTTTCCTGCAGCGTCGTCAGTTCCGGTAAGCTGGTATGAAACAGCGATGCTGCCTCTTTCTGCTCTTCCTCATCCTCAAACATGCTGATGATGGCTGCCGGATTGTAATTGCCCTGCTCCAAATCCGCAAACAGCCTCTCGGTCACCCTGCGGTAGATGTCCTCCGTAAAATCCTCCGCCGAAATATACTGTCGGATTTTTGCATATAGGGAAGGCTCGTCCGCAAGCCAGGTAATCAGTAGTCTCTGTGACCTTTTCGCGTTTTCCTCCGGTGTTTTCCTGGACTGGATACCGGATTTAGGTCTCTCTGCGGGACGGGCAGACCCGGTCTGGACGGCATAACTTGTCACCAGCCTGCGCAGGTTTTCAATGCCTATAAAATACTTTTCGGCGATAGCCTGTAAGTAATTCTCCCGCTCCACGTCCTCACGAAACTCACACAGCTTTCTGGCAATCTCCCGGTGAAATTTCGTCTTGGATTCCGGGTCTTTCATATCATACTGTTCAGACAATATTCTGATTTCAAAGAAAAAGCTGTTTTCCGCCTGTTCAATACGCTCCTGAAAAGCTTCTTTGCCCATGTTTTTGATAAATTCATCCGGGTCCTTATAAGGTTTCATATTGATTACTTTCCCCGTAAGTCCCGCTTCCCGCAGAATACCAATTCCCCTGAGTGCCGCTCTGGTGCCCGCGCCGTCACTATCATAGGCGAGAAGCACATTCTCCGTATAACGTCTGAGCAGAGCAGCCTGCTCAGACGTAAACGCTGTGCCCAGCGACGCCACCGCCTGGGTAAATCCTGCCTGGTGCATGGCAATCACATCCATATATCCTTCACAGATAATCAGATTGCCGCTGCGGGCAGTCCGGGCAAAATTCAGTCCGTACAAATTTCTCCGTTTATCGAATACCGGAGTCTCCGGAGAGTTCAGATACTTTGGCTCTCCATCTCCCATGACACGCCCGCCAAACCCAATCACCCGGTGGTTCATATCCTGGATGGGAAACATGACCCGGTTCCAGAACTGGCTCATCAGACCATGTTTTTCTGTGAAATTTGCCAGCCCTGCCTCTTTTATTAATTCATCTTCAAAACCTTTTCCTCTCAGATACTCCACAAGCGCAGCACCACTTTTTCCTGCATAACCCAGCCCAAACTTGTGCATGGTCTCCTCGGACAATTCTCTCTTCTGCAGATACTTGTGCCCTATTTCTCCATGAGGGGACCGAAGCTGATAATAGAAAAACTTTGCCGCTTCCTTATTGACCTCCAGAAGTCTGGCTCTTTTGTTCGCCTTCTGCTTTGCCTCCTGGGAATATTCTATCTCAGGCAGATTCACTCCTGCCCGCTCTGCCAGCATCCGCACCGCTTCCGGAAATGTATAATTTTCATATTTCATCACAAAGGTATAGACATTCCCGCTGACACCGCATCCAAAGCAGTGAAACATCTGTTTATTCTCGGATACTGCAAAAGAAGGGGTTTTTTCATTATGAAAAGGACAACAGCCCCAATGGTTGCTCCCTTTTTTCTGTAATCTCACATATCCCGACACCACAGCTACGATGTCGTTCTTCATTCTGACTTCTTCTACAAGCTCCTCAGGATAGAACATCTGCTACCTCACACTTTCTATCACAACTCATATCTTCTATCTGTATATTTCTTAATCCTATATGTATTTAAATCTGCCATGACTTAGGGATATAAATCTCTTCGTATACTGCGATTGCAAAACGGTCGCTCATAGCGCCTACATAGTCACAGACCACACGCTCTCTCGGTTCTCCCTCGGAAATCAGATTTAAAAATTCTTCCGGCAAGTCATCAATATGCTTTAAGTAATGCTGGTACAAGGTTTCCATAAGTATCTCCGCCTTACTCTCCTCGCTTTTGGCTTCCGGATTCTGATAAACACGCTCAAACATAAACTGTCTGATTTTTTTCATGGCATCCGCCACCTGCCCGGACATGACAATATCATTTTTATCCAGACTGCTGGTGACAATATCATGAATAAAGTGGTCCAGACGCTCTCCGGTACTGGAACCGAGCACCTGCTGAATTTCTTCCGGCACATCGCTCTCCTTCAGGATACCGCCTCTTACCGCATCATCCATATCATGATGGATATAAGCAATCTTGTCCGCCAGACGTACAATCTTGCCTTCCAATGTATGGGGTTTGCCGATGGTCTGATGATTCAGGATGCCGTCGCGGACCTCATAGGTCAGGTTCAGTCCCTGTCCATTTTTTTCCAGTCTGTCCACAGTACGCACACTCTGCTCACTGTGTTCAAACCCCAAGGGACACACTCTGTTTAAAGCCCTCTCGCCTGCATGTCCAAAAGGTGTGTGACCCAAATCATGTCCCAGTGCAATCGCTTCCACCAGCTCTTCATTCATTTTCAGTGCCTTGGCAATCGTCCGTGCGGTCTGGGATACCTCCAGAGTGTGGGTTAATCTGGTACGGTAATGGTCTCCCTCCGGTGTCAAAAAAACCTGGGTCTTATCCTTGAGCCTGCGGAATGCCTTACAATGAATGATACGGTCCCTGTCTCTCTGAAAAACCGGTCTGATATCGCACTGTTCCTCCGGTTTTAACCTTCCCTTTGAATTCATACTTAAGGAAGCATAAGGACTTAAATAGTCCTTCTCCCATTGTTCTAAGCTTTCTCTGATTGTCATAGCTGCTCCTATCTGGCAATTACGCCGTAAGCAAAAAACCTGTCTCCAATACGTTACTCCCTTTATCCGGCATAAGCCGATTTAACCCTAATTTCTATATTCTGTGCGATGTACCTGTTTCCTTTTTTTATCCTCAATTTTTTTCATAAAGTTCTCTGCCGTAAAATAAGCCTGCATTCCCAACTTATTCCATTCATCCCAAACCGCCTTTTCAATGTTCTGTATGATTAAATTATGTCCATACTTTCTATTATAATAGGGGGAGTATAAT
>CAZRZM010000230.1:0-3737 GCA_964604575.1 uncultured Acetatifactor sp. | reverse complement strand
ATTATACCATCATTCATGCCACAGCCGCCTTCAAAAATGTCGCCTGTAACAATGACACATTGTATACCTCTAATATTTTCACTTTCTATATCAGAGATAATTCTATACGCAATATCCTCTGAATCCATATATGTATTACCAATGTGAATATCAGATAAATGAAGTACTCTAAAAAGTTTCATAAAAACCCCCCTAATATTATTTGATAAATTATACCATAATATGACATAAAGTACAATTACTCAGTATTAACATGATAAACTATCCTTTCCTGTCGACAGAATATCTTAATTTCTTGAGACTCTGGAGTTTTTGGTATTAACAGTTGTTTTAGAGATACATATTCAAAATCGAAAATATACATGCCTAAAGCATAGTAAAAGGAGTTAATCAAAAGTAATCACTTTTAATTAACTCCTTTTTATTTATACTGTCATTCCAAGGCTCTTTCAAAAATGGTGTATTAGTGGTGTAGTAAGCGCCTTTCCCCACCGTGAAATCATTGATTGTGCAGGCTTTCCCAGAACATTTCAAGATACTGCCGTGGCACACAAAAAGAGTAAAAAAGAAGTAAAATGACCTCTTTTCTACTCTTTTCGGAGGTAAAACCATCATGCCCCCTTATTCTCCAGACAGCTTTTTCTCCAGTTCCCTTACTTCCTTTTCCACATCGTTATATTTCAGATGGGTATACACATTTAATGTCGTGGCGATATCCGCATGTCCCATGAGATATTGCAAAGTTTTTGCACTTACTCCTGACCTTGCCATATTAGAGCAATAAGTATGGCGGCACACATGGGGCGTTATCTTCGGCAGCTCTTCTTTGAATGTCCGATTATATTTGCCTAAAGCATACTCAAATCTTTTCTCCCAGTGTAACGCAAGGTAGGGCATGCCGTTCTGATCCAGAACCAGAAAGCCTCCCACACCGTCTATCATTGGTTCAACCTTTGTTTTCCCTCGTCTGCTTATCAGGTTTTTGAAACACTGGTAAACTCCTTCTGTCATTGGCAGATAACGCTCGCCGTATGTTGTCTTGGTGTCTGCAATGATATATTTCCCATCTCTCGTACGCTGTAACTGTTTATCAATATGTATTTTCCGCTCTTTCATATCCACGTCCGACAGTGTAAGACCGCAGAACTCCGAAATTCTCATGCCGGTTTTGAATAGTATATATATTCCGTCATAATACTGGCGGTAATGCTTATCCCCTTTTATAAAATCAAGGAACAGCCTTTCCTGTCTCGGTGTGACCGCCTCTCTTGATACGCTGTCATTTATCAAAACCGTTGCGAGTTCCCAGTCAAAAGGGTTCTTCCTGATTAAGTCATCCTCAACAGCCATACGGAACGCAGGACGCAGTACTCCACGAATAGTATGGATGCTGCTGTAACTTCTCCTATCCTCGGACTGTAGCTTAATCAGCCAAAGTTTAGCGTCTGATACCTTTACCGTGTCAATCCGTTTACTGCCAAACTCTTCCTTTTTCAGAATGTTTACTACAGTTTTATATCCTGCAAGGGTGTTGTGCCTTACCCCCGTTTTGGTTGCAATATATCTTTCGACTAACTCTGATACAGTGACATCCCCACCATGGTACGCCAGTTCTTCGTTGAGGTCTTTTTGTATTTCCTGCTCTTTCTCCCTCAATGATTTACAATCCCTTGCCCCAGCAGGAAGTCTGTCTGTCGGCTCCAGTTTCCGGCTGTAAACATAATGGTTCTTATTATCTTTTCCTTTGTAGGTATACAAATAACTTCCGTCTTGACGCTGCTGTTCACCAGTACGCAATATGCGCCCTTTGCTATCTCTTCTCTTTTCTCCTGCTTTACTCATATCAACTTACCTCCATAATCAAATTTTTTACTACCCCCTCTATCGAGGGGGCATTCTATCGGAATCTCAACAAAAGCGCAAGCACTTTTTATATTTTTTAAATTGAAGAAGTTTTATCTATAAACTCTTCAAACTTTTTTTTCTTTATCAGGTATTTTGTGCCATTTGTCATTATGTACTCGGCACCTTTATTTTCATCTATAAGCTTCCTTAACTTCTTATAGCCTATATTGAAGTATTCACTCGCCTCGGCAATCGTGAGCGTGTATTTCTCCCAAATCGGTACTTTATCCATTACTCCATCCCCCTTTCACTGGAAATGTCATAATTAAACCAGACCCATTCAGCAGCTATGTCACGCTCGGTCTTTCTCTGACTGCTCTTTACAACTTTTGCCAGTTCCCGACTTTTCCAACCATAGGGCAACAGATATGTATCGTAGAGGTCACTTTTATCTGCATGATATCCAGATAGTAAAATGCGGCACTTGGCACCTTGAATTGTCCCTAACAGCCTAACATGGTCTGCGTACTCCATTTCTTTGAAATATACGTCATCCGCACCCTCGCCCCTTAAAGAGTGGATATAGGGCGGATCCAGATAAAATTGTACGTCGGGATTGTCTGCCACTTCCTTTATAATTTCCATTGCATTTTTGTTATAAACCTGCACACCTTGCAGACGCTCATATATCCTTGTTATATTATGTCTGATTTTTCTTTGGTACCGTTCCGTGTCATATGTTCCTCGGCTGAACTGCTTTCTGGTGTTGTTAAAACTCTGGCTAAGCAATACAAACGTCAGGAGAGCTTTATCAATGTCATTCACGCCGTAAAAATTTACTTTTTGATATTCAAGGGCGATTTTAAAAATTTGCTCCTCATAAGGCAGTCGGAACATTTTTTCTAAAAGTTCTTTTCCCATATCCTTATCCGCTATGACTTTATACAAATTCGCAACTGCTGGGTCAAAATCATTCACAATTTCCACCTCGCTGCGGTCACGGTTCAATATCGTTGCACCTGAACCAACAAACGGTTCAATAAAGATTTTTGACTGCGGCATGAGATTGTTCAGCCTGTCACATATTCTATTTTTTCCCCCATAATAGCCACACAATGTTATCTTTGAGACATTATTTTTCCCCTCTGTCTGTACTTTCTCTAATACCTTTTTATCTAATTGTGGCAGCACTATTTCTATTTTTTCGGTTGTATCTTCCTCAATGCTCTCTGGCAATTTCACGGCATAATACTTTCCGTTGACTGCGCCAAAATGAAGCCGCTTGTCATAAGATCTGCCACTATCCACAATCAGCTTGTCCGACAATTTCAGAAGACCCAGTATTTCTTTTCGGGTATATCCCACTTGCAATTTCCTTGAAAATTCATCAAAGAAAGTAGTACGGATATATCCGACATTATCTTTTGTAAAAACAAGTGCTTTTGGATTGTTCTCTATGCTTTCTGAACAGATGGAGATTCCATTAACCACCATATCATAAACCCCTTGTGGTGATTCATCCGCACCCAGACTGACAAACTCATTTCCTGCATTCTGCAATATTTCGATAATGCATTCCCCAATCCGTTCCAGTCCTTTATCTTTCAGTCTGCTAAATTCGTCAGGCAAATCATAAATGAAGTCCAGTACCCCTTTTTTCGTTTTCAAGCTGCTCATTTGTACTCTTTCCTGTGGGTATAGCTCACCCCGTGGTGTCTGCAAATAAACAATGGCAAATCTGCGTTGGTTCTTTTGAAGGCTCCCAACACCGCAAAGCAGCTTATAGCCAGTTTTCGTTTCATACAACGTGCGTAAATTTTCTGTATGTAAATTATTCGCAAGATTTTCAAGGTAAGTGCAACACTTCCTGAAACACCGAAAAGCAACACTTT
>CAZRZM010000229.1:0-3745 GCA_964604575.1 uncultured Acetatifactor sp. | reverse complement strand
CCCTGGCCTCCCTTACGGCTTTTTCCAGCTTCTTCACATAAGAATCCTCTGGCTTCTTCCCTGCCACATAGTCCAGAAATGCCTTTAATTCGCCACTGACATCATCCATTGTACCCTTACCATTCAAAAATATCTTTACCGCTTCATCTCCCATTGAAATACTGTTATCTTCTTTACAGATATTTTCAAAGGTATAAATATGTCTTCCTTTCCCAAATACATCAAACAAGCAGATAAATATGATATAACTCCGGTTCAGCTTTTTATAATGCTGCCTTTTATCAATGAGCTGCAAATCAATCATGCTCTGGTAATAACGGCTTCTCTTTGGCAGTTCCTTTGTGTCGCTTACCTGCATTTCCATGTCATAAACAACTTCCTTGTTGTCCTTTACATATACATCCAGCCTGACACTTCTGGCGTCCATATCTGGCTTGATACTTTTCTGCAGTTCCGGATATTCGATATAATCTATTTTCAAATCCGTCAGGATTCTCTGCAATAATTCCTTACACAATTCCGGGTTCTGCATAACCTTTCCAAACATGAAATCATTGGAAATACCCAATTTTTCCCAGTCTGTCTGCGTCAGCTGTGTTGCTTCCATGCTTTGTATCTGTTGTGTTTCCACATTTTTCATTTTCTTTTGCCTGCTTTCTGTCGCCTTCTCCGCCAGAAAACTTCGCAATTTCCCTATTTCTATTATACACAGCTTTCCGGAAAATTACAATAAGCAGGAAACCTGTCATATTTCCGCCTAATGTTCCAAAATAATATCACTTTCTGTACGACGTTTCGGCTCATACCCTATCACATCCCCTGTCATATAAGCATCCGCCTTCTGCCAAAAAGCATCCTCATCCGCAGGCTCTCCATTCAAATAATATTTGCCCCAGTCTTCCTCAAGCAGATTTTCCACCAACCAGCTTCCATTATCAAAGCAGATACTCTGCCAACGATTGCTTGCCGCGCCACCGGAACTGATAAAAATACCATTCGTTTGAAGTGCCTCAAAACCTCTGTACATAATGTGCCACCCATAAAACTCTTCATTCTCACAATGCAAAATCAAAAAATCCCCTGCCGGAGTCCATTCCAAAATCAATTCCTTTACACCATCTCCGTCCAAATCGAATACCCGCACTTCCCGTATCATCATTTCCTCTATTCCATCATCGGCATAACCTTTTACAAAGCTATTGATATCTGTTACTTCTTTGGAAATATATCGGTAAAATATAACGCTTTCACCCTCTTTAGCAACTTCGCCATCTTTGTTAAGCTCTGTAAGATATTCAAAATCAGCGAATTGAAAAGAAACATTCTCCTTAAGGATTGGGAAATACTGCTGAAATCCCTCCCAATCTTCATCACTCATTCTACTCCGAAATGAATCATAATCCAGTTGTGATATCTCTGTGGGTTCATAGTAATCCGTCATACTTTCCAATTCTGTTTCCATTTCTACATGCAACCCTGACGCTTCTTCAGCTGCATTCGATTCTATAACCTCCTTTGACATCTCTTCGGATTCCTTGCCCTTGTTTTCCAGTTTTGCATCCGTGATACATGTCACACTATCCCAGTTATTTGTACACGCCGCAAATACTAATACCATAAGACTTGCACCTATCAACATCCCAATTCGTTTTATTTTTCTCACATCCAAGTTCCTTTTATCAAAGTCTGTTATTTTCCTGACCAAATAATTATCATATATAAAATTTCTACATTCTTTTCCCTTTCGCATTTACTTGTGATAGGGTTCTCCATTCACAATCCGGAAAGCCCGGTAAATCTGTTCGCTCAAAATAACACGCATCAACTGGTGTGGGAACGTCATATCCGAAAAACTAAGTGCAAAATCCGACCGCTCCGACACAGATTTGTGAAGTCCCAGAGAACCTCCGATTACAAAGACAATATGACTTTTTCCGGCAACAGCCGCTTTCTCTATCCACTGTGCAAATTCCTGGGAGGAAAGCTTTCTGCCCGCAATTTCCAAAGTACATACATAAGCGTCTTCTTTTATCTTAGACAGAATCCTGACCGCTTCCTTTTCCTTAATCTGCTCTTCCTCCACCAGACTTGCCTTATCCGGTGTCTTTTCATCTGCCACTTCTATAATCTCAAATTTGCAGTATTTACTTAAACGCTTGGCATACTCTGCGATGGCATCCCGGTAAAAAGCTTCTTTTATCTTTCCCACACAGATAATTGTAATTCGCATCTATCTGATTACACCTTTCCAAACACCATTTCATATATTTCATCATCAATAAAATAATCCACAAATGCCTGGTCCAGATTCATGAACTGATGATTTAATTTCTTTTTTAATATATCAATCCTTGCAAAATAAAGCAGTTCCTCCGACAATTCTTTGTCCGGGTCAATTTCGGCATCTATCGCCTCTGCTGTCAGACTCTCCCTGCACCATTTTGTCATTGTCTCCCGCAGACTGTTTTCTGACTCTGCTTTTTTGGCAAATATTCTGGCATTTTTCATGGATATTGCGCCCGTCACAATAAACAGCAGAAACAGTGCACTCATAACCCCATAAAACATATACGGATTACCGATATCAAGAGGCAGCACCCCTGCAAATCCCAAAACCATTACAAGCAGCCCCAAAACTCCAATCACAAGAAGTGTCCATGCGGAAGAACAGTTATCCTTTGCTTTCTCCGAGCTTGATTTGTAGGTAATATAAATCTGCTCTTGTTCCTGCTCCTGATTTTCGTCCGAAGTAGTATCAAAAGGCTCTGTTTCATCCCCAATCAAATCCGCATTATCACCAAAAAGAACATCCGGCCGTTTCACTTCCTCTTTCAGTTCAGACACCAGTTCACAGCCACAGTCCGCACAAATTGTAATCCCATCCCGATACTCATTTCTGCATTTTGGACACCATGCCATCCCAAAACACCTTCCTCTCATAATCGTTATACTCTTTACAGCACAAACCCCATCTGTAAAATTCTGCTCTATATTGTGATAAAGATACGCCTATGAATTATAGATTCATCGCGTATCTTTATCAAATCACCCCATCGCTGCCATATATTATTTACTGCTTAAATATTCATCAATACCCTTTGCTGCCGCTTTACCTGCCCCCATTGCAAGTATTACTGTGGCTGCACCGGTAACCGCATCACCACCGGCATATACACCCTCTTTTGTCGTCTTGCCGTTATCTTCATCGGCAACAATACATCTCCACTTATTCACTTCCAGTCCCTCTGTAGTAGAAGAAATTAAAGGATTGGGAGAGGTACCAAGAGACATAATTACCGTATCCAAATCCATGACAAACTCGCTTCCTGCAACCTCTACCGGACGTCTTCTTCCGGACTCATCCGGCTCGCCAAGCTCCATTCGGATACATTTCATGCCTATTACCCAGCCATTCTCATCTGCCAGAATCTCAATGGGATTCGTCAGCAAATCAAAGATAATTCCCTCTTCTTTTGCATGATGTACCTCTTCCACTCTGGCAGGAAGTTCCTCTTCACTTCTACGGTATACAATATGTACTTCCGCACCCAGACGCAGCGCTGTTCTTGCCGCATCCATGGCAACGTTGCCGCCGCCTACTACAGCCACCTTTTTACCGCGCATAATCGGTGTGTTGGATTCACCGTCAAAAGCTTTCATCAGATTACTTCTGGTAAGATACTCATTGGCAGAAAACACACCATTGGAGTTCTCGCCCGGAATCCCCATGAATTTGGGAAGTCCT
>CAZRZM010000228.1:0-3832 GCA_964604575.1 uncultured Acetatifactor sp. | reverse complement strand
ATGGGTACATATAATTGTCAATAAATATGTACCCGTAAAACCGCACAAATTTATGTACCCATATTTGTGTAGTTTGCACATTGATGTGTACCCATATTTTTGATATGATATGGGTACAGAAAACAAACCACAACCAAAACACAAAACCAAGGAGGCAACAACCATGAAAATGACAAAAATAACAAACCAGATTTTAAATGACAAGATCACTTACACCAACGAAACATTAAACACAAACATTAAGAACCACAGCTATAACGGTTATGAGCATCTGACACTTAACAGCGAAAACATATTTGCCGGAACTAAAAGGGAATGTGTGGACTTCTTAACCGGACTTGTACAGTTCAATCTGCTGCAGATGGCATAAATCCCCTGACGAGTCCTTGAAAATTAAGACGAAACTAGCCTTTTATGGCTAGTCGGGATAGAAATAAGATTCCCATACACAAGCAGCCGGGTAGACAATCCCCATAAATCTGTATCACGTCCTTGTGAGTGAGCCACCATGAGCGATACCAATAGCCAAGCAAGTGGTACAGAGGCTGTTACCAATTAAATTTAGGGAGGTAGCCATTATGACAAATAAAGAGTTGATAGAAAAGTGTAAGAAGTACCAAAAGTTAAGTGATGAAATTGCCAAAAAGGAACTGGAGCAAAAGCAGATTCAGGCAGAGCTTAAAAAAGAACTTCAACGAAAGAAAGTTGATGAAATGGACATAGACATTTACCACTTTAGCAACAAGGTTTCAAAGCCTAAAACACTGTTTGACACAAAGGCATTTGCTGAAAAGCATCCTAAACTTTATGCACAGTTCACAAAAGAAGGAAAAGCAAGTACAAGGTTTCTTTTCGGGCTGATTAAAAGCTGAAGCACTAAAAAGGGTAAACGGTTCCAGTGTGGGGTTCGATTCCCCACATACCCATTTTCAATATATTGAATAACAATCTGTAGAAAGGAGCCGGTAAAATAATGACAAATACAGATATAGCGGTATTGCAGTCGGATATACTGGATTCGTACTATACCGACAATGCAAAGAAGCTGCATAAGGTAGTTGACAGGATTTTATTAAAGTTTGGCGGCATATCAAACAAGGATCTGGATGACTTTTATTCCCTCGCCAATGAGGTGTTTGTGGATGTCCTGAAACGGTATGATTATGAAAAACCCTTTGATGGTTTTCTGTATTCGTGTCTGTCAAACAAAATCATGTCGGAAATTACAAGAAGGAACCGTGAAAAACGCAAAGCAGACAGGCTGTCCACTTCACTGGATGCAGTCAACGGGGATAATGAGGAATGCAGTTTATTGGAGTTTATACCGTCTGATTTTGACACGTTCAATGAAGTAATGAAGAGACAGAAAAAAGGACAGTACCAGGATAAGGCACAGCAGTATATTTCAAGATTATCCAGCCTGCAGGTAGATATAATAAATCTTCTGATAGATGGATACAAGCCTAACGAGATACAACGGATAACCGGAATGCCACAAAAGGAATATTCAAAAAACCTAAAAATCATGAGAAGTTACGAGAATGTGAAAATATTATTCTAGGGAGGAAACCACTATGAAGATCAGAAAACAGACCTACAGTTTAGACCAGTATTTAAAGCTTATGAAAACGGAAACAATCCGCACCGACCAGGAATGCCAGAGAATGAGCGGTCAGTGGAATGCCAACATGATTGGTGAGTTAATCGCCACAGTTTTGACCGACAACTACATGCCGTCAATTATTCTGGGCGAGGAAACCATAAACGGAATAACCAGACAGTGGATAATTGACGGGCTGCAGCGTTCAAGCTCCCTTTCAATGTTCCGCTATGCCAATACCAGAATCACAAAGAACATTGAGGAATATATGATAAGTTACCAGCGGAAAATTCTGGATGAAAATGGAAACCCTAAAAGGGATGGACAAGGGGAAATCATCTGGGAAACTGCTGAATGCGACATCCGCAATAAGACCTATGACCAGTTGCCGGAAGAACTGAAGGAAAGATTTTGCGGTTACCAGATTGAAACGGCGATACACCAGAACTGTGACACAATGGAAATTTCCAGACTTGTGCGGAAATATAACAACCATGTAGCCATGAACCAGGCGCAAAAGGCTTTTACGTATGTTGACGCTTTCGCAAGAGAGATACGTGATATAACGGAAAACCGGTTCTTCCTGGATGTGTATTCTTCCAGTCATAAAACCAGAATCAATGGAAGTCTGGAGCGGATTGTGGGCGATATGGTGCTTCTTTGCAGTTACCCTGACAAGTACAAGAAAGATACAAAAGCAGGTTTCAAGTGGCTGAATGAAAATGCAACACTCCATGATTTTGAAGCTCTTGACAGTCTGCTTACAAGGCTGGCTGCATCAATAAAAGATGCCACAGAGATCAAGGCATTATTCAACAGAAAAAATACATATATCTTTGTGGCAGCATTTAAAGCATTTACGGAATATGGAAAGGAAGATACAGAGTTTGGGGAGTTCCTTAAATGGTTTGTGGACGGTGGAAACGAAACAGCGATTGATGGAAAGACATGGGATGTACTGGATATAAGCCATTCAACAAGGGATTCCGGAATTGTACATGGAAAACTTGATTATCTGGTGGCACTGATGGGACAGTATTTCGTGGAAAAATAAAAGGCTGCACAGTGGAAAATTTGGGAAGGGGATATCCCTTTCCCAGCCTATGGGAAAGTGGGGACAAAAGATGTTTACAATATCGGATATTATTTCAGACATTAACCGTGGATGCACGGCTAACAACATGACGGAAGACAAATTTTCATATAGGATTATCTTTTTTGTTAATAAAGGAAACAACGGTTCCAGGCATTACATGGATACAGCTTACAGTGGTCTGCGGAAAGCACTGGAAAGTATCATCAGAAGCAATCTTTCATTAACGAACAGCATTGTTATTGCGGAAACAACAGCATTGAAAAATGGAAAATCTGTTTGTTTGCAGAGCAGGTCATACACATTCAGCCTGGACGGATATTTCAGACAGATAAGCGGAGAATGCAGGGACAGTGGAAGAAATGGAAATACCATGTATGGAAGATATGCTGCAAGATAGCATACTAATGGGCGGAAAGGATGGAAAATATTATGTTTGACTTTAGAATCATAATTTGTGCAGATGGTACGGAAATTATAGATAGGAACCTTAAAACGCCGTACAACGTGCTTACACCGCTTCAGATGGTGGAATATCTGGAAATGGATATACAGCTTGCCTATATGGACAAGATGGAACAGAAAAGAAAAGCAGAAACAGAACGCAGACGGAAACTTGCAAGGAACCCAATATATAAAATGGCTTGCTTTTGTGGGCTGGTTTAAACGGAAAGGTGGAAAAGAATATGATCACATCAAAATATTTCAATATGGGGAAAATTGTTGTTACACATGGAATCAATGAAACGATGATGGGAAATGACCGTTTTGCCGCAGAAGTCCAGTTATCTTTACAGCGGTATGCGGTAAAGGACTGGGGAAATCTGGATGATGAAGACAAGCAGACCAACGAGGACGCTTTAAAGTATCCTGATGATCTGTACTTATTGGCGGCATATGGGACTTGCAAGGGGAAAATATGGATTATTACTAACCGTATATCGGAAAATGCCGGAGACAATGCGACAACGGTATGTTTCCCAAGTGAGAGATAATAGCGGATTATGTGGACTGTCTGAAATATAGGCAGTCCATGGCATTAGGAAGGGTGGATATTATGGAAGAAAAATCAGCATGGGACAGATTTTTTGATGATACAGAAGACATCCAGTGTATTTCCTGCTTAGATGCGTATGTAC
>CAZRZM010000227.1:340-3923 GCA_964604575.1 uncultured Acetatifactor sp. | reverse complement strand
GAAAACTGGAATAAAGGAAAGAAGGCAAAGGTTAACTCGCTGGCAGAAATTACATACAAAACAGCGGTTATCATTGGTCTGTTCCAGTTAATTGCAGCAATTTTTCCCGGAACTTCCCGCTCCGGTGCAACGATTGTAGGTGCACTTTTAATCGGGGTATCCCGGACAGTGGCTGCAGAATACACCTTTTTCCTGGCGATTCCGGTTATGTTTGGGGCAAGTCTGTTAAAAGTTGTGAAATTTGGTTTCGCATTTTCTTCCTTAGAGATGGTTGTCCTGCTGGTGGGAACGGTGGTTTCCTTTGTGGTTTCCTTATTTATTCTGCGTTTTCTGCTGGCATATATTAAGAAGCATGATTTCAAAGTATTTGGGTGGTACCGCATTGTACTGGGAATCATTGTGCTGTTATATTTTGGTTTGCTGGCATAGGAAATTAGTCTTATTTACGTTATAAAAAAACAAAATCTGAAACGTTTTGGTTAAAAATGGATGCGATAATATATAAAAATGCCGAATTTTTGGCGGTTTTTGAGTTGACAAGTGGAATATAACGCGATAAACTAGGCAGTGTCAGGTGAAAAATCTGCACAGGAGTTGATAACTGGCAGCCGGTTTTTGATAGCTGCAACAATAATAGTTTATTTAATCGAAGGGAGAAGTCATAATTATGGCAGCAACTAAGAAAGTAGTAACCCCCGCAACTGAGAAGAAGACAGACGCTGTAAAGGTAGAAGCACCTAAGGCAGTTGTAAAAGAAGAGCCTGCTAAGGCAGCAGTGAAGGCAGAAGCACCTAAAGCAACCGCTGAGGCAACGGCCAAGAAAGAGACTGCAAAAAAAGAAGCTGTAAAAAAGGAAGCAGCTAAAAAAGCTCCTGCCAAGAAAGTGGCAGATAAGAAAGCTGAATTAAAGAACGAGTTACATATTCAGTTCTCTGGAAAATCTTACTCTGAAGAAGATTTGGTGAAGATTGCAAAGGATGTATGGAAATACGACCTGAAACAGAAGACTGGTGACTTAACATCTGTTGACTTATATGTAAAACCGGAAGAGGAAAAGGTTTACTATGTAATGAACGGTGAGTTTACAGGAAGCTTTGATATCTAATCTTTTCACAATATTACCACAAAAGGACACATGCTTTGAAAGGCATGTGTTTTTTTGTATCCTTACACTTTCCGGCATAACTCGGTGCAAGTCTGTACCATTACTATTTTAGATTATTTTTAGAAATAATTCTGATAAAATGTGTTGACAATAAATAGGAGGGGTGCTATCTTAGTTTCATAAGATATTAGCACTCTTCTTTGTTGAGTGCTAACAAAAAACCAAAGCTGTGAAGAGAAGGAGTGATGGAGTGCAGTTGGATGAAAGAAAAACCAAAATTTTGCAGGCCATTATTCGGAATTATCTGGAGACAGGCGAGCCGGTAGGAAGCAGGACGATTTCCAAATATACGGATTTGAATTTAAGTTCCGCCACCATCCGTAATGAAATGGCTGATTTGGAAGAGCTTGGATATATCTTACAGCCCCACACCTCCGCAGGACGTATTCCTTCGGATCAGGGATATCGCTTTTATGTGGATACCATGATGGAAGAAAAAGAGCGGGAAGTAGTGGAAATGAAAGAGATGCTTCTGGAGCGTCAGGATAAGATGGAGACGCTTTTAAAGCAGGTAGCCAGAGTGCTGGCACAGAATACGCAGTATGCTTCCATGATATCCGCACCGCAGACAAGGCGTAACAAGGTAAAATTTATCCAGCTTTCCAGGGTGGATGAGAATCAGATACTGGCAGTTATTGTGGTGGAGGGAAATGTCATCAAGAACAATATTTTGTCAGTGAATCAGGAACTGACAGATGAGACTCTTTTAAAGCTGAACATTTTACTGAATACCCATCTGAATGGACTGTCTATGGAAGAAATCAATCTGGGTATGATAGCCGCACTCAAACAGCAGGCAGGCATTCACAGTGACATTGTGGGAGAAGTGATTGATGCGGTTGCCGAGGCGATTAAAGCGGATGAGGATTTGGAGATATACACCAGCGGAGCCAATAATATATTTAAATATCCGGAGCTGGCGGATTATTCCAAGGCAAGTGAATTAATCAGTACCTTTGAGGAGAAACAGCAGCTTACCAATCTGGTGCTGGATACGCTGTCAGATAACAGCAACACAGGAATCCAGGTATATATCGGCGATGAGACACCGGTGGAGAGTATGAAGGACTGCAGTGTGGTTACCGCAACATATGAGCTGGGAGACGGCATGAGAGGTACCATAGGTATCATAGGACCCAAAAGAATGGATTATGACAAGGTAATCGGAACCCTTAGAACGCTGCAGAACCAGTTGGATGAGCTGTACCGGGATAGACAGTAATATAATAAATATTTGATAATCATAGAAAATAACCAGAAGAAAGGAAGGGTGAGCATGGCAGAGCAGGAAAAAGAAATACTGGATGAAACTGCTTCCGATACCGAAGACATTAACCCGGAAGTGGAACAAGAGGATACAGAAGAAGTGGAAGAGGCAGAAGCTGCAGAGGATACAGAAGAAACGGAAGAGACCGCAGGAGATACGGCACCGAAGTCCTGGGCAGATAAAAAGGCAGCGAAAAAGCAGGCAAAGCAGGATAAGAAAACAGATGCCTACAAAGAACAGATTACACAGTTGGAGGATAAAGTAAAACGTCAGCTTGCCGAGTTTGAGAATTTCCGAAACCGTACAGAGAGAGAAAAGCAGGCAATGTTTGAGACCGGAGCCAAGAGTATCATTGAAAAGATTCTTCCGGTTGTGGATAATTTTGAAAGAGGACTGGCGACAGTTGGGGCAGAGGAGATGGAAAATCCTTTTGTGGACGGTATGAACCGCGTATATAAACAGCTTTTGACAGAATTGGAGAATGCAGGGGTAAAGCCAATTGAAGCGGTGGGATGTGAATTCGACCCCAATCTCCACAATGCAGTGATGCAGGTGGAAAGCGAAGAGCATGAATCAGGTATGATTGTGCAGGAACTGCAGAAAGGTTATACCTACCGGGATACGGTAGTGAGACATAGCATGGTCAGTGTTGCCAGCTAGTATCAGTATAAATTAACAACAATTATTTTCTTTTAGAAAACAAGGAGGCATATAACATGAGTAAGATTATTGGTATTGACTTAGGAACAACTAACAGTTGTGTGGCTGTTATGGAAGGTGGTAAACCCACTGTTATCGCCAACGCAGAAGGCGCGAGAACAACACCCTCTGTTGTGGCATTTACCAAAACCGGTGAGAGGCTGGTAGGTGAGCCTGCAAAACGTCAGGCAGTTACCAATGCGGAGAAGACAATCGCATCCATTAAGAGAGATATGGGTACCGACAATGGACGTACCATTGATGACAAGAAATATTCTCCCCAGCAGATTTCCGCAATGATTCTTCAGAAACTGAAAGCGGACGCAGAGAGCTATCTGGGTGAGAAGGTTTCAGAGGCAGTTATTACCGTTCCTGCTTATTTCAATGACGCACAGCGTCAGGCCACCAAGGATGCGGGTAAAATTGCAGGACTGGATGTAAAACGTATTATC
>CAZRZM010000227.1:0-330 GCA_964604575.1 uncultured Acetatifactor sp. | reverse complement strand
CTTTGATGTATCCATTATTGAGATTGGTGACGGTGTTATCGAGGTTCTGGCTACAAACGGTGATACCCATCTTGGTGGTGATGACTTCGATAATAAGATTATCCAGTGGATGATTGAAGAGTTCAAAAAAGCAGAAGGCGTAGACTTATCCAGTGATAAGATGGCTATGCAGAGACTGAAAGAGGCGGCTGAGAAAGCCAAGAAAGAGTTGTCCAGCGCAATGACAACCAATATCAACCTTCCTTTTATTACCGCCACTGCAGAAGGTCCCAAACATTTTGATATGAATTTAAGCCGTGCACAGTTTGATGAACTGACTCATGATTTGGT
>CAZRZM010000226.1:0-3938 GCA_964604575.1 uncultured Acetatifactor sp. | reverse complement strand
CGTTTTAATAAAATAGTCTGGATGTGTTATCCCTGGGTTTGTTTTAAACAATTTGTTAAAGGTATTTTGATTAAATGTAAAACTATTAAATAGTTATGAAAACCCCAAAAAGACATAAATTGCTTATATGTGGAAAATAGAGTTGGCTAAAAATAATAGCATATCTGAAAGTATATCATAATTTTGTAAAAGGAAAAATATATAACTGCAAAATGAGTGATAGTCTGAAGCAATATATTTATTGCGGTTATCGCTTGTTTTGTTATAGACAAACCAGTCAGGTCGACGGCGGAGAGTCAGTGGACTGGTTCTCCAGCTCGGCAATTCTGTTGAGGAGGGAAGAAACTTTGTTTGACAGTTCGGCATTTTCCTTTTCCAGAGTGGCAAGCCGCCGCATGTTCCGCTCATATCTTTCTCTGGCCTCACACTGTTTCCGGATGTCTGCATCCGTGCAGGCTTCAAAAATGGTTCTGGCGGCTTCTGCCATGTATTCGTTTGCAGATGACAACATTCTGATATCCTCCCATGTAGTGGCCTTAAAAAGTGCAGCCCAGTAGTCCAGATGGTAAGTTTTATCCATCTCGGTTGCGAGTTCTGTCTGATTTAAGTCTAACACATTTAGTACGAATTTGTCATTAAAAATATAATGCTTTTCCGTATTAAGTAATTTATACTGGGCATAAAATTCAGGATGTTCAGGAAACAGGGTAAAATCCAGAATACCAATATGTATTGCCGTAAGGGTATCTCTGTAATCCTGACCGCGGCAGAGGCGGTCAAAGGAGCGGCACAGATAGCTGAGAGAGCGGTCGGTCCAGTTGCCTTCATTTATCACCTGCATTTCAAGATTAATTAACTTATTGCTGTTTAGCTGTACTTCCACATCCAGTACAAAGGTTTTGTCCGAAACAGCTTCCCCCAATTTGATGGGATTGGTAATTATTAGAGAATGAATCTGCTCTGGTTTCAAGTGCAGAAGTGAGCAGACAAGCCCCTCCAGTACCTTGTGACTGTTCTGGAGAAGTACCCGGAACAGGTAATCGTTGGTGAGTCTGTATTCCAGTTTTCCAGTCGGCAGTTCATAAAAAGAAAGATTTTTGTCAGAATTCATAGATTTGTCCTCCGTAGAATAAGCAGATTTGAACTATTTTGTTACATAAATGGAGAAATGGTGAAATACCAGTGAATACTTTCTGTGACAGAGAGCCACAATAATATGATGACAGACTAACACAATATTCTTAAAAAAGCAATGGAAAATAAAATATAGATTTCCACTTGCACATTTTGCCCTTGTATGCTAATATCATTCCAAGAGAATCTTTCAGATATGAATAAACGTTATCACGTTTTCTTCGGTTCAGGCACTTCGCCGCAGATTCAATACTAACACATTTATACAGTCGGCGGAGAAGCAGAAAGAAAAGTTCATTTTCCTGCCGGCAGAACATAGGAGGAAAATGGAAGACAGGCAGGAAACTGTCGGATTTTCCCATGGTGGGAAAGCTTCCCGAAAAGACAAAATATTTTGTGGATGATATCAGGCTGCATGTCTATGACATGCGCCATCTTCCGGAGGAGGTGAGGTCGAAGTTTACCAGCGACATGCGGATTGTGGCAGAATATCTTGCAGACCCGGGATATGTGGAACATATGGAACAGAAGATAAAGCATCCGGAGGCACTTCTTAGGATGCTGGGTGCCTTATCAAAGGATGGGAGATACCAGGAGCTGGCAGACAAACTGGAGCAGGATATGGAGAAGGGAGAGATGAAAATGTGTGAACTGATACAGAAATACTGGGATGGTGGACTGAAACAAGGTCTGGAGCAAGGTTTAGAGAGTGGTATCAGGGCATTGGTTATGGATAATATTGAGGAAGGGCGCGACAAGGACAGGGTTGTTTTAAAACTGGTGAAGCTTTTTGCGCTGGACAGAGAGATGGCAGAGGAATATTTCGATAAGTATGCAGAAGAGGCGGATGGCTGTTCCTGCGGACAGATAGTATAAAAACTATGTTTAGTGGGAAAGATTCGCATTTGTATTGACAGAGCATTCAAAACAAGTTAAAATATTTGGTAGTTTTATAGGTAACGACGTTGAAGAGGAATAGTAAGAGCATGAGATTTGCAGAGAGCTGTCGGCTGGTGTGAGACAGTAGTCAAAATGTTCCCAACTCGCCTTTGAGTTCTTCCTGGGAAGCATGGGTTTATGTGTGGGTAGTAGGAAGCGGGATTTCCCGTTATAGAAAATCAAGTGCATAAGACAGCAGAACTTGTCTTATGAAGTAGAGTGGTACCACGGAATGAAGCCCTTTCGTCTCTAATTGGCGAGAGGGCTTTTATTATTGGATTGAGGAGGAATTAGAAATGGCAGTACCTTATAACCATCACGAGGTGGAGCAGAAGTGGCAGGGTATCTGGGATGACGAGAAAGCCTTTAAGACTTCCGACGATTATTCCAAACCCAAATATTACGCATTGGTAGAGTTCCCTTATCCTTCGGGTCAGGGACTTCATGTGGGACATCCAAGACCCTATACCGCACTGGATATTGTGGCGCGTAAGAGGAGAATGCAGGGATATAATGTATTGTATCCCATGGGCTGGGATGCGTTTGGTCTTCCCACAGAGAATTATGCAATCAAGAACCACATTCATCCCAAGATTGTAACTAAAAACAATGTGGAACGTTTTAAGAACCAGTTGCATTCCCTGGGATATTCCTTTGACTGGGACAGAGAGGTTAATACCACGGACCCTGAATATTATAAGTGGACACAGTGGATTTTCCTCAAGTTATTCAAAGCGGGACTGGCATATAAATCGGAGATGCCTATTAACTGGTGTACTTCCTGTAAGGTTGGTCTTGCCAACGAGGAGGTTGTAAATGGTGTCTGTGAGCGATGCGGTTCTGAGGTGGTCCGCAAGGTAAAGAGCCAGTGGATGTTAAAAATTACCGAGTATGCAGATAAGCTGATTGAGGGACTGGATTCGGTGGATTATGTGGAGCGTGTAAAAGTATCCCAGAAAAACTGGATTGGTAAATCCCAGGGTGCGGAGGTTGATTTTACTATTGCCGGAAAAGAAGATAAGCTTCGTATTTATACCACAAGACCGGATACGCTCTTTGGCGCAACCTATATGGTGGTTTCTCCGGAGCATCCTCTGATTGATAAGTATAAGGATGAAATTAAAAACTGGGATGACATTGTAGCATACAGAGAGATGGCATCCAAAAAATCTGATTTTGAGCGTACTGAACTTGCAAAAGATAAAACGGGTGTGGCGATTGACGGTCTAAGTGCAGTCAATCCGGTAAACGGAAAGGAGATTCCTATCTGGATTTCCGATTATGTACTGATGACATATGGAACCGGTGCGATTATGGCAGTGCCTGCCCATGATGAGAGAGACTGGGATTTTGCTAAAAAATTTAACCTGCCCATTATTGAGGTTGTGGCAGGAAGCCCGGTGAGTGTGGAGGAAGCTGTCTATACGGATGTGGCGACGGGTACGCTGGTAAATTCCGAATTTTTAAATGGTCTGTCAGTGGCAGATGCCAAGAAGAAAATAATTGCATTTCTGGAAGAAAAAGGAATTGGTACCAGCAAGACCAATTTCAAACTCCGTGACTGGGTATTCTCCAGACAGCGTTACTGGGGAGAACCAATTCCTATAGTACAGTGTGATAAATGCGGATATGTGGCGATTGACGAGAGCGAGCTGCCCCTGCAGCTTCCCGAAGTGGAGAGCTATATGCCGACGGATAACGGAGAGTCCCCTCTGGCTGCCATGACGGACTGGGTAAATACTACCTGCCCATGCTGTGGCGGACCTGCAAAGAGAGAGACGGATACCATGCCCCAGTGGGCAGGTTCCTCCTGGTATTTCCTGCGCTATACCGACCCCACCAACACAGAAGCGCTTGCAAGCAAG
>CAZRZM010000225.1:0-4074 GCA_964604575.1 uncultured Acetatifactor sp. | reverse complement strand
GCTGTTAAAATCTTTTTTTTCATATATTTCACCTAGATAAATATAACATATTTACGAAACTTTTGGAAACAATATTATCAATAATAGAAACAATATTTAAATGATACTTTACAGTGATAACGGATAACATTTAATTATCCATTAATACCAAATAATCATGAATCATCCCTTTTCAATGTTTCCTATATTTTGCAATTACTTAGTTCATCTCTCTAACACTTACAAAATAATACTAACATAAAAACACCACAAAAAGCCCCTACGACCTTTGGTGGTGTTAATGTTATCTCACAAATTCTAGTTACCATGCGATACCAAATAGTAACTCAGAGAATCTAATATTCATCATGACAAAATACGAATCTCCTCTTACACACTTTCACCATTCCCCATTGGTATATATGTAAAATATTACCATTTTTTGTCTAAAAATGCAATATTCTGTTTTTAGAAAACTTTTATATTATTTTTAGCAAAAATTAGCACTTATAAACCACGTAAATCCAAACTATACATAGAATTGCAGTAAATATTTTTGCAATTAAAACAACTCTCTCTAAAATATGAAAATGTCCTCTACTTTATTTAAATACAACATCGCAAATTCCAAGATTGAAAAATTCCACCATCTTTCCCCAGCGTCCACAAATCCAGTAAACCAGGTCAAAAATTCTTCCAACACCGCTCTTTCATAAAAGCACATATTACCGATACATCTTCTCCCTCATAAAATGCAACGAGAAGCTTCTTAAACTCCGGCACTTCTTTTTCCGGTATCACCAAAAATCCCATTCCATGGGCAATCAGATAATGGTTGGCAAAAATGACTGCTGCCCTTTTGTTGCCATCCAAAAATACTTGTGTTTTCATACAATATAGGCATAATTCAATTGCAACATCCACTGCTGCTTTCTCCTGTCCGGCTATTTGGACTATTCGCTCTTTTACTACCGATTCAACGGGAAGCGGCGGCATATAACCGGAACCTCCGATTGTGACCGGTACGCCTCTGATTCTTCCTCCATTATAGAAAAAACCTTCATTTACAATTCTTGCAATATGGCACAACATATAATAATTCGTTTCACTTTGAATCACATCCTGATCCAGTATAAATTCCCACGCATGTTTCAAATTCAGAATTTTTTGTACATCTGTCGCAGATACGCCATGGACTTTCCCATTTTCTATAATTTCTTCCGTCTGTGGAAAAGATGTCGCAACCCCCTCCAAAACTGCCTGAGCATAAATATTTGCTTTCATATTTGCTCCGGCAGACTCCAGATTTTTCCTGACTCCTTCCGAAAGTTCCTTATCCTCATACCCTAATAATGCCAAACTTTTGTTGATACGGCGGATGTTCTTATTCAGTTCTCTTGCTTCCCTGGCATTACGCAAAAGCAACTGATATAACTCATCTGAATAAACGCCTACGTACGTGTATGTTAATTTCCCGGCAATTCGCTTTCTTATGTATAAATATTTGCTGCCGACATGCTCTTTGATTTCAGGATTACTATCATAAGGCATAAGATTCAATCTTGCCTGATAATCCGCTCTCTGCTGCAAAAGTTCTTGTATCTCTGAAAAATCAGCTGCCATTCATACACTCCTTTACACAGGGGACTTTTGTGCACATATATTATTAGAAAGTTCCCTATATATCAATAGAATTAGGGAACTTTTATCTCCAATTTCTCCTGAAATTTTGTTGTCCGGTGTTACATTATTTCTGCTCATCCAGATACAACTGCACCCGATTCTGAATTTTTTCCGCAGTCTGTTCCGCCGACAAAACTCCCATCTTATACCCGCTAATCTCCTCTCCGATAATCTGGCTGACAAACGACAGATTTGACAGACTCCTTCCATCCACAAGTGCTACTATCTCTCTGATTCTTTCCACATCTTCCACAGAATTTGCATAAAAATCCGGTACGCTCTCTTCCCCAAAATACAAAGGAACAAGCTCCCCTGTATCATCATAATATTGCTGCACTGTAGACCACTCCAGCATTTCCTCAAACGCAGGCTTATTTACTGGCAGCCCATGAACACTTGCATATGTTTTTGGCGGAAGCTCCGGATGAAGCGCCGCATAGTCCTCCAGCCAGTCCAGCGTCATGTAATATTCAAGAAAATCCCAGGCTCCTTCCGGACACTGGCTATAAGAACTAATGGATAAGGAATTCCAAAAGGAAACTTTTACACCTGTCCCCTGACTGGAGGGCCACCCCTTTACCACCCAGTCGTCCCCAAGCAGCCAGTTCGTATACTGTATGTCTGCCACATCTGAAATTCCACTTCGGACAGCCAGATGAGTTCCTGATGCCACGCTTTCCTGAGTAGCCCGTGCCCAGCCTTCCTCATTTCTGCAAAACTCCAGAATATCATAAAATTCCTGACTGCAAAAATCTGCCCTGCCGGCGTCCCAGTCCACAAAATCCTCTATGGCATGACAAACCAGCTCCTGGGCTGTATTCACTCCGACGCCCCCAAGCGCATTGGCATCCTTGTCGTTGACACGAAATGTCTTAAGCATCTCGTCCATAGTCCATCCGGTCTCCGTTCCCAGTTTTTCGCCGTCCCCGGCAATAAACCCAAGTCCAAATGTAGCTGCTGTTTCGTAAAGGGCATCACCCGTCTGTGCATATTCCAGAATGTTCCCCAAATACTTCTCTTGTTTCTCCTCCGAAGCCAGAAAGGCATTGAGGTCCAACAGTATCCCCGCATACCCCAATTCGTCCGCAGCCAGCTCCCCCATCCAGATGATATCCGTTCCCTTTGCAGCAGCCAGATCCAGCTTTAACCGCTCCTGTGCCGTGTCATACTCCCGGTTCTCCTGACTATAATCCACAATCTCCACATAGTATTTCCCATTCCCTGCGTTGTAAGCATCCACCGCATTTGTCAACTCCCAGGGAGTCTCACATGCTCCCAATGTCAGTATGGTCTGCCCCTGACTGCCCTGACCCTGTCCGCTTTCTTCCTTGTCTTCTGTACCGCTGCTGTCTGTCACCACATTCCAGACCTCGGAAGCCGCCCCCTCTGCCGTTTCATCTCCACACCCTGCCAAAAAAATCATTCCCAAAAAGATTGTCCCTAAAGTTTTCCAAAATTTCTTCATAATGTCCCATTCCTTTCTTAATTCAATTATTGCTGCCCGCAGCAATTTCTGCCACTTGCGGCAATCCGTTCCGTCCCTTCCTTAAACCAGACTCTATCATGTTTTTCTCTCTTTTTGTAGATTTCTGCCCACATAAAAAGAGAACTGCCCCAAAACGGTTTTTCAATAAACGTTTGGGCAGTCCCACTGTCATTCAGGCATAAAAACTTTCATGCACGTGTCATTTTTCAATTCTTAAGCATTGCACAAATTCATCTTCTTTAAAAAAAGAATTCAAAAGCACATTTGTGTATTTCCGCACCAGTTTATCCACAATCAAAAGTCCGTTTCCACGGTCTAATCCTTTATCCGTTGTCCCGGCACTGACTCCCTTTTCCCTTACCTGCTGCCGTACGGTATTGCTGACAGAGAAAAGATATTCCCGCTCCTTCTCTTTTATGGAAACAGCTACCGTTCCCCTGCAGACTTTCGCTTCTTCCACTGCATTGTCTATCAGTATTCCCAGAATACGGATTAAATCAATCTGATCCATACAAAGAAAATCGTTCGTATCAGCAGACTGTACCAGTAAATCTATGGGCACATTCTGTTCAATCCCCTGCATGATTTTGAAATATAGAAAAGATTTCAGGCTTTCACTATGTATAAGGCACAGTTTCATATACAAATCGTTTTTCTGTAATTCCTGTTTTGCGAAAGGAACGATATTTTCCTCATAAAACACCTTCATTTCTTCATCATTGCTTCTGTCAACAAATCCGCCCATTGTGAGGAACATGTTTTTGATATCATGCCTGATTCCCCTCATATCTTCCATATTTTTTTCAAGTTCACGGTTATATTCTGCCAGTTGGTGCAAATCCTCCTCCTGTAAACGCATCTTCTCTTTAACCGAAATACTTTTTGCCAGCAGCCATGCTGGCAATTTTTGAAATAATAGCGATTAC
>CAZRZM010000224.1:0-4089 GCA_964604575.1 uncultured Acetatifactor sp. | reverse complement strand
TCTTCATTTCATTTACCTCCTTAATCTGTATCATACCTTCTGCATTCATCTTAACGGCTGGACAGATAAAAGTCAAGGAGAAAACAGTACAAAAAAAGTGAGGAATAATATGAAAAATGTAGCATTGCATAATCTCGGATGCAAGGTAAATTCTTATGAAATAGAAGTAATGCAACAATTTTTACAGGAAAAGGGCTATAATATTGTACCATTTGATGAAAGGGCAGATATATACATTGTCAACACCTGCACTGTCACGAATATGGCAGACAGAAAGAGCAGACAGATGCTTCACCGTGCAAAACTAAAAAATCCGGATGCCATTGTGGTGGCGGTGGGCTGTTACGTGCAGACCGGACGTGAGACAGTGGAAAAAGATGATTGTATTGATTTGGCGATTGGCAATAACCGCAAGAAGGATATTGTAAAAATATTGGACGAGTTTCTAAAAGAACGGGATGGAGGGAGCAAGACGCTGGGAAACACTACGATTCTGGATATCAATCATACCCATGAATATGAAGAGATGACTCTGCGGCAGACGGCGGAGCATACCCGCGCCTATATTAAAATTCAGGACGGCTGTAACCAGTTCTGCAGCTACTGTGCCATACCACTGGCGAGAGGGCGGGTGCGCAGCAGAAGAGCAGAGGATATCATAAGAGAAATAAAAGGAATGGTTTTGGCGGGCTACAAAGAAGTGGTGCTGACCGGTATCCATATCAGCTCCTATGGCATTGATTTTGACAGAGAATGCGGCGATTATTCCGGGGAGAGCAGGCTTATCTGGCTGGTGGAGCAGATAAATGGGATTCCGGGAGTAGAGAGAATCCGGCTGGGTTCTCTGGAGCCACGTATTGTGACAAGGGAAAATGTAGAAAGACTGGCGGCACTGTCCAAGGTCTGCCCCCATTTTCATCTTTCCCTGCAGAGCGGATGCGATGGGACATTAAAACGGATGAACCGCCACTATACCACAGAAGAATATGCCAGGAGTGTACAGTATCTGAGAGAAGGTTTTGATAACCCTGCAATTACCACAGATGTGATTGTAGGATTTCCGGGGGAGACGCAGGAAGAGTTTGCCGCCACCAAAGCCTTTTTGGAGCGGATTTGCTTTTATGAGATGCACATTTTCAAGTATTCCAAACGTGCGGGAACCAGGGCGGCGGCAATGCCGGACCAGGTGCCGGATATGGAAAAGACAAGGCGCAGCAGCGAACTGCTCGCCATGGAAAGGAGACAGTCAAAGGATTTCCGCAGCCGATATCTGGGTAAAGAGGGAATTGTTCTTCTGGAAGAGAAAAAGACAATCAAGGGTACGGAATACTGGATTGGGCATACGGCGGATTATGTCAAAGTGGCAGTGGAGGCATCAGGAGATGATTTGGAATCCAATCGGTTCCTTACCGTACGGATAAAGGGCTTTTTGCAGGATGAAATTCTGCTGGCAGGTGTAAAATTGTGAATTTTTACCAAATAAAAATTTTTATTTTGTCTTTGTTGTGAATTGTTGTTGCGGCTGGAACATGATAAAATCCTTTTTGTTGGGGTAACTAAATAATTAAATAAGGAGGGTTATATGAGGGTTTTTAGCAAAAGCAACAAGAAGGGGTTGCGAGCAGTATGGGCTTTTATGCTCACAATTATGACAGTAGTGTCATTGGGACTTGCTCCCGCGGGGACAGTCAGGGCGGCAAGCAGGACAATACTGGACAATCAGGATTTAAAGGTAACAGTGGAGGACAACATATCTTCCTGCAAGATTGTGGTAAATCCCACACAGACGGCAAAGTATGTGATTATTCATTACACTGTCAATAACGGCAGCCAGATGAATATCACGATGGGTCAGAATGGTTCCGCATGGGAGCAGACCATTTCTGATTTGAATAAGGGTGATGTCATTGCCTGCTCGTTCACTTATGAAAAGGGTGGTCCACAGTATGACAGCGACACAGTTAATTATACGGTGGGAACAGCAACCGGAACTACCGGTGGCGGCAACACAGGCAGCGGCAGTACAGGTGGCAGCGGCACAGGCGGTAACACCAGCCAGACGGGCGGCGTCACCATGTATACAGATGCAAATTACGGCGGAAAAGCAGTAACCTTCGGTGTAGGCGAGTATGATATGGCTGCAATGATTAATGCAGGTATCCCCAACGATTCCATATCATCCATCAAAGTGCCTCTCGGTTATAAACTGACAGTATTTGCAGACATTAATTTCGCAGGAAGCACACAGGTATATTCGGGAGATGCTTCTTATGTGGGAAGTGCATGGAATGATAAGATTACTTCTTTCATCGTGGAAGAGGCAACCTACTACATATATAACAGGCACAGCGGACTGGTGCTGGATATTGTGGATGCAAAACATGAAAACGGCACCAATCTGATACAGTATTCTTTAAACGGCGGTGTATGGCAGCAGTGGAAGGTTACCGGTGTGGGTAACGGCTTCTACAAGATTACCAGCGCAATGCACGGCAAAGCGATTGATGTGGCAGATTACTCAACTTCCAACGGCGGTAACGTACATATCTGGGAGTATGTGGCAGGTGCGAACCAGCACTGGAGAATCAATTTTGAAGATGGCGAGTATGCGAGCATCGTAAACCAGATGAGCGGTCTCTCCCTGGACGGTGACGGATGGGCTACCACACCCGGAGGAAATATTATCCAGTGGCAACTTGGCAACAGACAGGCTAACCAGCAGTGGAAGTTTGTGCTGAGCAATCCCAACGCGGCAGTTCCTTCCGGTGGCAACCAGGGTGGTAATCAAGGTGGAAACCAGGGCGGTAACCAGGGTGGCAATATTGGCGGCAATCCGGACTATGCAGACAAGCCACAGCTTCGCACTGATATTGCAAAAAGAGACGGACAGATGTTCTTCCAGTTCAACAATAAGACAAACGGAGCTTATTCCGACAGTCAGATTTACTGGTGTATTCTGGGCTTTGACCCTTCCACCGGCAAGCTCTGCTATGTGAACAGGGACGGTCAGTTAATACCTGCAACTGCTGCCCTGAATACTATCTCCAAAGGAGACAGAAAATGTGCAAACGTATATTATACTCTTGCAGAGAAGAATTACGTGTACATGCCCAACATTGTATCCGGAAGAATGTATATCAGCTACGGTTCTCCGGTTTATGTAACCATTAATGAAGATGCAAACGGGAATGTAGGTTTTGCAGGACCGGATTTGAATAATACATCCGACCCCAACAGAGATGTATACTTTGAGTTCGTGGAGTTTACCATTATGAACGGAGAGTACTGGGGAAATACCACAAGAGTTGATTTCTTCAGTTTCCCTGTTGTGAGCAGACTGGTGGGTGAGGGAGGATTTATTTCCACGCCCGGTGATGCAGATGTATATGACAAAACAGTAGGCGATATCGGAACCAGAGAGGAAATTTTTGCGGCTTTTGAGAGAGAGGTTCCCTCTGAATTCAAAACTCTGATTCAGGCGCCTTACAGAATTATGGCTCCCTGCAAGGCAACCTTCAATGAGGGGGCACAGTATGAGAACTATTTTGATAATTACATCAATCAGATTTGGAGCAAATTCTCCACTCAGGATTTGGTGTTCAGTTGCCAGGCAGGTACGTTCAGAGGACGTACCAGTGGAAACAGCCTTATTTTCAGCCAGGACGGCGGAGCTTCCAATATTGTGGTAAACAAACCCACCACACAGGATGCTTTTGAAGGAAAAGGCACACTGGCAGCAGGAACGGATATCGAGAAGGTTGTGGAGGCACAGCTTTGTGCAGCTATCAACAGAGGTGTGGCACTGACACCTGACAGATGGGCAGATTCTTCCGCATTCTATCAGACAGCGCCTGCAAACTTCTATTCCAAGTTCTGGCACGACCATTCTATCGGCGGACTGGCATACGGCTTCTGCTATGATGATGTGTTTGATTACAGTACACTGCTTCATTACACCAAACCTACCGCACTGGTAATTGATTTGAAGTGGTAATGTAAGTAATATAATAGGAAAATACCAGAAAGGCACTGGACTTAAGTTTCCGGTGCCTTTTTTGAGTACTATTAAGATGTTTGAAAATACTTTGA
>CAZRZM010000223.1:2840-4136 GCA_964604575.1 uncultured Acetatifactor sp. | reverse complement strand
TTTCTTATGAAGTGGCCGTATATAATTTAAAAAATGGTGAGTTTCATTATTACTATCCGCTGGAAAAGAACATTGTGTTTGGCTCAGTCAGGTTAATACATCGCCAGGGAGATAAAGTTTGGATTTTTCGAGATTTTTCAGAGCCGCTGGTAGTATGCTTTTCAATGGAGAATTGCAGTTATGAGTTTTTTTCTGTTGACACAAGTTTACTATTAAAGCAGTGTGAAGAAAAAAATACAGTCTGTGTTTATCTGGAGAATGATTGCTATTTTGATGAAAAAATTTGGCGGGTGATTCCGGGAACAAATGTGATATATTCCATTGATTTGCCGGAATTGAATATTGAAATTTATGAAGTTCCATGTACAGAGAACTTTTATGTAGTCAGTGAGTATGCCGGAATATTCTATTTGTCAACTGTGGATGGCAAGAATATTGTGGTTTGGAATCCGGCGCAGGAAGTGTTTTCAAGGATACAAATTCCGGATGATTTATCTAAAGAACGAGGATATAGAGAGTGGGTCTGTGATGGAAACAGGGGAATCTTGGTTCCGGCAATGGATGATTGTCTGATATATGGGTCTTTTTCGGACAGTCATAAAGCTGAGATATCTGTTATGTCTCTTCCCGGTAAACTGAGAAAAATTCATGATGCACCTAATCGTGCTTGGTTTATCAACTATTATCGTGAGAATACTCAAGTGCTGTTGTTTCCATTTGCCAGTAATGCAGCGCTTGAAATATGTCTGGAATCGATGGAGCTAACCATACATCAGTATATTATTTCTGCGCAGGATTATTTAAAAATCGTATGTGAAGCAGACAGTATCATACAAGAGGGGACAGTGTGTCAGCTTGAGGATTATATAGATATTTTAAAAGAAATATAAGCATGTAAAAAGGAAACGAATAATGAATATAGGATTTGGAGATATTAATAAAGTATATAATTTACTGTGTGACGAGGAATCAAAAGCTGTCTTTTGGGATAGATTTAAGTTCTCTGTTACGGGTAATAAAAGGTATTTATTGGATGCAGTAAGCGAAGCATATACATACAATGATACATTTGCAAACGAATCAAATGTAAAACTAAACGAAGTGTTTAAACATGTAATAGATAATAGGACAGAATGTGAAATTGCAGTATGGGGAGCATCAGATAGAGCAGCGACAATAGTTGAGCTGCTTTATGAGTTTGGATTTTTAGACGGTTCTGTTCCTGGTGTTGATTGTTTTTACGTGGATAACGATATGGATAAATGGGGTAAGGATTTTGGCTGGCATAACCCCCAA
>CAZRZM010000223.1:0-2830 GCA_964604575.1 uncultured Acetatifactor sp. | reverse complement strand
GGAGACTTTCGTTTTTCTTGCAGTGAGTGCATATAGTAATGATAAGCGTATAACAGGACAATTATTGCAATATGGCATAGATGAAAGCCATATAATTCATAGTCTTGTTGCTTATGAAAATTTCCTTGGAGAGATGTACTTAGCTGAGGATTTGATGAAACCGGTCAAGGGGGATGTTTTTTGTGATGTGGGTGCGTTTGATA
The DNA here is from genome assembly GCA_964604575.1 of uncultured Acetatifactor sp. Taxonomy (GTDB): domain Bacteria; phylum Bacillota; class Clostridia; order Lachnospirales; family Lachnospiraceae; genus Acetatifactor. Next base: position 2,627 of record CAZRZM010000223.1, on the reverse strand, counting down.
TGTATAATACAGAGAAGTTTATAAAATGGAATCCTGATTATAGTCATGTATACGCTTTTGAAGCGGACCCTGTCTCATATAAAAAGTGTATTGAAAAGGATTTAGGAGATAGTGTCGAAGTTTACAATTTAGGAGTATGGTCATGCAAGTCTCATTTGTCGTTTGAAAGCGCTCCAAATGGTGAATACGGCGGCTCAAGAATTAATGACAGGGAGGGCAATATTATTGTTGAAACTGTGGCGTTGGATGAACTTTTAGAAAACAAAAAAGTTGATATAATCAAAATGGACATTGAAGGCGCTGAATTGGAAGCGCTAAAAGGAGCTCAAAATCTGATAAAAAGGAATAAGCCTTGTCTTACTATCTCTATTTATCATAAACCGGAAGATATCATAGAATTGCCGTTATATGTAATGTCTTTGAATCCCGACTATAAAATATATTTAAGACATCATACTTATGGTGCTTTTGATACTGTAATGTATGCAATAGATAAAAGTAGGCTGGAAAAATAGTATATGGGGGTGTAAGAGCATGGTTAGAGCACTGATTTTTGCAGGCGGAACCGGACAGAGAATGAACAGTCGTTCTAAACCCAAGCAATTTCTGGAACTGCATGGCAAGCCTATATTAATATATACCTTGGAACACTTTGAGTATCATGAGGAAATAGATGACATTGTAATTGTATGTTTAGAGAACTGGATGGATGAATTAAAAGGCTTTTTACACAGGTATAGTATTAACAAAGTATCTGCAGTGGTAGCTGGAGGCGAAACAGGACATGATTCAATTTATTGTGGCTTGCTTGAGATGAAAAAAACAGCAAAAAGGGATGATATTGTCTTGATTCATGATGGTGTACGACCGTTGATTACGGAGGAATTGATTCATCAGAATATAGCTGCGGTGAAGGAATTTGGCAATGCGATTACGGCAGAACCGGTACGTGAGAGTGTGGTACATAGCGTTGACGGAAAAAGTATTCAGGATGTGCCTGCCCGTGGGGAAATGTATGTGGCAAAAGCACCGCAGTCTTTCTTTTTTGGGGATATTTTGGATGCTTATCAGTGGGCAGAACAACGGAAGTATAAGTCTATCGATTCCGCACAATTACTAAGTAAATATGGAAAAACCATGCACATGATTCTCAGTACCAACAATAATATTAAGATTACAACGCCTTCGGATTACTATATGTTTAGAGCCTTATACGAAGCAACAGAAAATCAGCAAATATTCGGTATTTAAGAGAAGCTTGAAACACTGGGATGAGAAATGTATTACAGGTGTATATGATACTATCTCGTGAGGAAGAGTTTTATGGCCAAAATTACAGTAACAAAATCATCAATGCCATCCTATGAGGAATTTATTGAAAAAATAAAACCTTTATGGGAGACGAAATGGTTAACCAATATGGGAAAATATCATAAAGAACTGGAACAGAAGCTGCAGGAAGAATTGAATGTGCCATGCTTGTCGTTAATGGTGAATGGGCATATGGCTTTGGAATTGACGATTCAGGCGATGGATTTTCCGGAAGGCGGAGAAGTAATTACTACACCATTTACATTTATTTCCACTACGCATGCAATTGTGCGGAACCGATTACAGCCAGTATTTTGTGATATTAAACTGGATGATTATACAATAGATGAAGAGAAAATTGAACAGCTGATAACAGAGAAGACAGTTGCCATTGTGCCTGTGCATGTATATGGAAATATATGTAATGTGGAACAGATTGAGAGGATAGCGAGTCGGCATGGTCTAAAGGTAATATATGATGCATGTCATGCGTTTGGAGAGACTTATCTGGAGCAGGGAATAGGGAATTTTGGAGACGCATCTGTGTTTAGCTTCCATGCAACGAAGGTTTTCAATACAATAGAAGGCGGCGCCGTTACATTTGCAGAACAGGCTTTATATGAGAAACTTTATAATCTGAAAAATTTTGGGATTCGCGGTGAGGAGCTTGTTGTAGATGTTGGAGCCAACGCGAAGATGAATGAATTTTCAGCAATTATGGGGCTTTGTAATTTGCCTTATGTGTCAGCGAATATAGCTGCAAGAAAGGCGAATGCTGAATATTACATACAGTTATTACAGGATTGCCCACAGATTTGTCTGCCAAAGTTTGAGCGAAAAGAGGTTAGATATAATTATTCCTATTTCCCGGTTCGCTTTTTAAAGGAAAACGTGCGTAATTTAGTATATCAGGAATTGCGGAAAGAAGAAATTTATGCAAGAAAGTATTTTTGCCCATTGACTTCAGATGCTGAGTGCTTTCAGGGTAAATATAATCATTTTCAGCTTCCCAATGCCCATAGGGCAGTAGATAATATTCTTGTGTTGCCTTTGTATCCTGAGTTGGAAAAAGAAAATATTGCCAGGATTGTTTCTATTATAAAGAGAACGTTGGTTGATGCAGATAAATCAGATATTACTTTTTAACACAAGACTAAAAATTCCTTTTTTGAAAGGAAAAAGTTTAATAAATGCAATATCAAAAATATTCCGTATGAGCAAAAAAAGATAGATTTTATAGAGGGATTGTCAATTATTGACGTGATGTTCTTTAACTCTGTTAAGGACATACAGTAGTATATGAAACATATTAGAAT
>CAZRZM010000222.1:0-4209 GCA_964604575.1 uncultured Acetatifactor sp. | reverse complement strand
TAAAATCACTCCTTCTTTTTTTATCATTTTATTTCTAATTATCTAAAAAGTCAATATTTCTAAATCATTCTATTTTCTGATCCTGGAGAAGAAAATATTAATTGGCTTTTTACTGGTGACTATAACATGAATTCTAATGAAATTATTCCCTGTTTTGAGCATAATATACTGCTGAATTTTCACACATGCTAAAGCAGATGAGCTTCTTACTTTTTACAGCAATTTTAAAAAATCAATTTAGTATTTCTTCAATAGCATACAGAAACATAAAAAGATACCGGCCCGCGCTGTCACCCACCAAGTAACCACCAGAAGGAGAAACGCTTGTGCGAATGTATCAGCATAATGGGGAAAGGCAGTAATTGGCGTGGTAAGATGAAGGAGCTTGTAGTGGTGTAGTACTAAATTGGACAGAAGTTGGAATTAGTATGACGAGAAATGGGGAAAACCGCAGTTGTGTAGTACTAAACCAAGCAAAAGAGGAAATTAGTACGACAAGAGGCAGGGAAAACAGCAGTTGTGTAGTACTAAATCAAGCAGAAGAGGAAATTAGTACGACGAGAGGTAGGGGAAACCGCAGTTGTGTAGTACTAAATTAAGCAGAAGAGGAAATTAGTACGACGAGAAGCGTGAAAAATCGCAGTAGCGTAGTACTAAATCAAACGGAAGAGGAAATTAGTACGACGAGAGGCAGGGAAAACCGCAGTTGAATAGTACTAAATCAAGTAAAAGCAGGAATTAGTATGACGAGAAGCAGGGAAAACCGCAGTAGCGTAGTACTAAATCAAGTAAAAGAGATAATTAGTATGACGAGGAGCGTGAAAAACTACAAAGATGTAGTACTAAACTAAACAGAAGTTGGAATTAGTACGACGGACGCGAAGAAAATAGTCAAAAGTATGGTACTAAATCATAGAAATGCAGAAAATAGTATGACGGGATGCAGGAAAGTCTGCGATGGTGTAGGACTAATTGGAACAGAAGAGCAGGTTAGTAGGATGGGATGCGAGGATGTCCACAAAGACGAGGGAATAAGCTGGAAAAATTTTTTGGCAATGTGATAGCATAGTGTACATGCTGGTGTTTTTGCAGCATTTATTATATCTATGAAAATGGAACAGAAACAAAAATAGAAATGAAAAGGAGAAAAGAGATATGGAGTACAAGTTTACAACCGCAAATTTTGAGGAAGAGGTATTGCAGTCGGAGGTTCCTGTACTGGTAGATTATTATGCAGACTGGTGTAATCCCTGCAAGATGATGTCGCCAGTAGTGGCAGCACTGGCAGAGCAGTATGAGGGTAAGTTGAAGGTGGGCAAGTGTAATATAGATGAAAATATGCCTTTGGCGCAGAAATACCGCGTGGTAAGCATTCCCACCTTTATAATTTTTAAAGGCGGTCAGCCTGTGGCTACATTTATTGGAGCCATGTCCAAAGAGGAGTTTTGTGACAGGATTGACAAGGAGCTGTAATACCACCTTTACAAGGAGATGCAAATGAACTTAATCGTTACCTGCCATTTTATCCAAGAGTCTGGTGGAGGTCCGGTTCGCTTCCTTTGTGACATATAATGAAGAGGTGGCTTTTAAGTCTCATCCAGTTGAAAACAAATGCTTGACTTTTGATATTCACAGTGCTATACTCGTGCTAATTCAAAACAAAAAGGCTATGACGAGGAATAGTAAATGTTAGGGATTTTACAGAGAGAAGGTGGTTGGTGTGAATCTTCATTGAACTGGTATTGAAGCAGCCTCTGAGCTGTGGACCGAACAGATATGTCTTAGTAGGCTTCAACGGAGTTCCCCCGTTAACATAGGAAGCAATATCGGAGAAATCCCGTATTGACAGAGTGCAGAGTAATCTGAAATTAGGTGGTAACACGGACAAGCAAGTTCGCCCTAAGTTGAAAAATATTCAACTTAGGGCTTTTTGTTTTGGAAAATTGCCCGAAAGGAGTGAAAAACATGACAGAAAAAGAACCAGGAATAGAGGATGTAATTTTTTTAGGAAAGGAGCACAGAGAAATAATGACCCCAGATCAATTACGAAAATCCTATGTTGGTTATATGAAAAGAATAGGAGCCAGCCAAGTACCTTCTGCAAGCCTACTGCCGGAAAATGACCCTTCGACACTGTTTACAGGAAGTGGAATGCAACCGATGGTTCCTTATTTGTTGGGCGAAAAGCACCCAATAGGGAATGAGATAACGGACATTCAGAAGTGTTTAAGGACAGTGGATATTGAAGAAGTGGGAGACATGTCACATTTGACTTTTTTTGAAATGATAGGTCGTTGGGAATTTGGAGCAAATGAAAATGACTATAAAAAGAAGCAGATTGACGCTATTTGGGATTGGCAGATTAATGAATTGGGAATTGATCCCAATAGACTGTATATCAGTGCGTTTAAAGGAAGTGAGGAACTGAATATTGAGAGAGATACGGAGACAATCCAGCTCTGGTCAGAGAAATTCAAAGCTGTTGGTATTGAGCCTATTGTAGAAGAGGAACCATACAAATATGGGACATCCAGAGGGGGCAGAATATTTTTATACAGTGAAAAAGAGAACTGGTGGAGCCGGGCAGGAAGTCCTTTCGATATGCCCGTTGGGGAACCGGGAGGACCGGACAGTGAAATGTTTTATGATTTTGAACCGGATGGGGATTCTCTGGATCATCCTGCTTCAGACAGTGAGCGATTTCTGGAAATTGGTAACAATGTGTTTATGTGTTACAAAAAAGAAAATACTGGATTTGTAAAAATGAAAAATCCTAATATCGATTATGGTGGTGGACTTGAACGGGTGGCAACAGCTTTAAATGGTAATAGGGATATCTACAACACAGCATTCTTTCTGAACGCGAAACAGAAATTAGTTGAATTAAGCGGCAAAAAATATACGGACGATTTGAAGGCGTTCCGAATCATATTAGATCACGTGCGAGCTGCAACATTTTTGATTAATGATGGTGCGGAACCTGCCAATAATGACGTCGGATATGTAACCAGAAGACTGTTAAGAAGGGCAATTCGTGCAGGTAGAAAAATTGGAATACAAGGAAGCTTTGTGGGGGAACTGGTTGAGGTTTATATTGACGAAGCAACAGCATACGAAGATTTAATTGGAAACAAGAAGAAGGTTATGGAAATCATTAACAAGGAAGAAAAGTTATTCCGCAAAACCTTGCAGCAGGGAGAAATAGAAATCGAGAAGCATCTTAAGAACAAAGGAAAGGTTACGGGAGCAGAAGCATTTTATTTTTATGAGACATATGGTTTCCCGCTTGAGTTGACAGAAGAGTTTTTGGCTGAAGGCGGATACAGTATAGAAGAAAAAGAGACATATGCGGAGGCGGCAAGGAAGCATGCCGAAATGAGTCGGACGGCATCTGCTGGAAAATTCAAAGGTGGTTTGGCTGATCAATCAGCAGAAACCACAGCACTTCATACGGTAGCACATTTGTTGCTTGCAGGTTTACGACAGGTTCTTGGTGACCATGTTTTACAAAAAGGAAGTAATATTACTGCAGAGAGATTACGGTTTGATTTTAACCATGATGAAAAACTTACGCCGGAGCAATTATCAGAGATTGAAAAGTTTGTAAATGATGCCATTGCTTCTAAGGCGGTTGTTTCTTTTTCAGAACTGCCTAAAACGGAGGCAAAAGAGAGCGGTGTCAGCGGGAACTTTTGGGACAGGTATCCAGATATTGTAAAAGTGTACACAATCCAGGATGCCGAAGGAAAAGTCTGGAGCAGAGAAGTCTGTGGAGGTCCTCATGTAGAAAACACGGAATGTTTAGGAAAATTCAGAATTGTAAAAGAACAATCTTCTTCTGCCGGTGTTCGAAGAATTAAAGCCGTTATTGATAAATAATTATACCTGCCAGTTAGACAAGGAGTAGTTGTTTGAGATGGATTCCATTCATTCTGTGTTAAAATGTTTTATACAGAAATGGGAGGTGGTACATTTTTGAAGAGCATATTTAGAAACAGAAACTTTTCACTGGTATTCTTTGGGGCACTGGTGACTAATATAGGTTCTTTGTTCTATAATTTTACTGTAAGTTTTTATATATTGGAAATTACAAATAATAATGCAGCGCTACAGGGAACATACCTTGCGGTAAGCAGTATAGTATATCTCATTACTTCACTTTTTGGGGGCGTTATAAGCGATAATTGCAATAAGGCGAAAATAATGCTT
>CAZRZM010000221.1:0-4259 GCA_964604575.1 uncultured Acetatifactor sp. | reverse complement strand
ACCGCAAAACCCTCAAAAAGTCAATTAGTTTTGCGATTTATAACCGCAAAACGCATTGACTTTCACATGATTCCGGACTTGCGCCTATCGCCCTATTTTACTTTTTCAAAATAATTCATAAGAATGTCTTTGATATAATTGTATCTTCTCGCATAGGAGTTTTCAATTCGTATCAGTTCAAAACCATGATTCCTGCATATGGCATTTTTCTTCCGGTCACGTTCTCTTACGATACTGTCCTCCACATGCTCTTTTCCATCCAGTTCTATCGCCAGTATGGGAAATTCCTGCTTCTGTCTGTCTCTCTCATATACCACAAAATCAAACCTTCCGGTGTAAAATAAATCATTATACTCTGTATTTTCATTAAATACATGGGCGATACTGACTTCTTTTCTCACAACACACCTATTCTCAGTGTTCAGAATATTATCCAGCGCATGATTCAGACTCGTCAAAAAAGCACTTTCCGTTTCTGTACTGTAGGGTTTAATTCCCAAAGCCCTGGATTCATTAATAATCGTAGTAACCTGCGACAGTCCATTGCTCTTTACATATTGGACAAGCTCGTATAAATCATCCTGACCTTCCGTATGCAGACGTTCAATATTCTTATTACTTCCCAGAACAATTAACTGCGACTGTGCCCTTGAAGTTGCCACATTAATCAGTTCCTTATTGTTTTTCAGCCAGTTATAAGTTGTCTCTTTCGTCTTGTCCGTCAATGCCAGAGAGAATAGAATAATATCCTTCTCATCTCCCTGAAACGCGTGTACGGTTCCACAGTTCACATCTGTAATACCCTTTTCTTTCAATACATCATTTATCAAATCTTTCTGGTTGGCAAATGGTGTAATGACACCAATTTTTTTATCCTTATTCTGCTGACAATACTTAAGAATCTCCTCTGCCTCCGCAGGCGACGTGTTTTTATATCGGGTCGTCGCTACCTGCATATCTGTAAATACCAGCGGAGTGTCAGACGCATTTTTGCTGTCAATGACAAGCTTATTATTATAATATTTCTTGTTGTTGAACTCAATAATTTTCTTGTGGCAGCGGTAGTGATGACTCAGCAGTATCTCACTGCATACCGCATCACATGCAAGAAATGTTTTGTAAATGGAGTTTGCAATATAGTCATATGACTCAGATACCCCATATTTTTTCTTCAGTATCTCATTGTCCGTCGGATTCAACAAAATAACCGGCTGCAACTGTTGGGGGTCACCCACAAGCATCAGGTTCCTGCCTCTCAAAATGGGCACAAGCGAGACGGCTATATTTCCCTGACTTGCCTCGTCCATAATAACCATGTCAAAATATACATCCGGCTGCCCTATTTTATGGGCGGATATGGACGTCGTTGCCATGATGGGAAAAATGCGCTGTAGTTTCTTTACATTGGCTTTATTTTTGAGATAATCATTGAATGCCTTTCTTTTTTCTTCCTCGTCTTCCATCATTACAATATTCAGCAAATCCTTATTTTTTTCTTCCCCTAACCGCCGGATATATTTTGCAGATGTATAATAGAGATATTTCTTAAATTCAGCCTCGTCGCTCAAAACGTATTTCAGTGCTTCCTCATCTGTGATATCACCAATCTGTTCTATATTTTTATTCACCTGGTCCAACTGCATACCCTGCAGTTGTGCCTGAAAAGTAAGATGCTTATTGGTTTCCATCAACTTTTGTATGGCTTCTTTCCGTTCCAGCAGCTCCAGCTTGTCCTCATGCTGCTTCAATAACGCAGTAAGTTGTCTCGTCCGTTCAATGCGCTCATCCTTATTTTTTTCCAGCGTGTTTTCAAAAATACTGAGCTTTTTGGTATTCATGTATAACTGTTTTATGGTTTCCAGAGTCTCCAGAACCTTTTCATCATTACCAAGGCGAAGAATAGGAAATGGAATGGTTCCTATATCTCTATACTTAATATTTTGTAATTTCTCACATACACCGTCAATGGGATGATTATTATAAGATGCAAATAATACTGTTTTTTCATTAAAAAAAGCAGTAATAATCGTATTCACAATGGTATTGGTTTTTCCTGTTCCCGGTGGTCCCTGAACGTAAGTCAAAGGATACTTAATAGCATTATGTATTGCCAGAAGCTGGTCCAGGTTGACTCTGTTATTCAACAGGACAATGGGATAATCCTTTTTCCTGATTGGTTGTTTCGTTAAATCCCCGAAAAAAGCCTTTATTGGAATTGTGACATCCTACTGCCTGTACATTTTCAGAATCGCTTCATATTCATCATATAAATCCAGAATCATATCCCGCCCGATTGCAATAATATACGGCATGTCATCCACGCCTTTAATATTAGGATTACCAGATGTTATTTTGTCCTTTATTAATTCCGCATTATTCTCATAATCATCAATGAGTGCATAGTCATCTGCATCCAGAAATTTGCGGATACTGTGTCTGCTTCCGTTTACCGTAAATTCCGAGCATATTGTTACCTCTTTGGAAGCTGTCAGCCGCCGGGCTTTCACATCCAACAACAGTTGTCTATACGCCAAAACATACAATCCTTCCTTTGTATGAATACTGATTTCATTTAATGCCAGTTGTTTTAATTTTATTTTGCCGCGGGAAGGACTGCCATTATATTGAAAGTCTGTTACGATATCCCTAAACTGCGTTGGTGAAAGCAGATATTCTCCATTTTTTACACAGTCTCTGTCAAACTTATCAATCAGCGCATACTCTGTTTTGTATGGCACACAATCCAGTTTATTACAATCAATCAAATAATTTAAAATCTTCAGATTGGCAACACTATGAAAAATGGACTGATACTTATGTGGATTTAATTTAATATCTTCTATCAGTCGGGTATCCGTCTGATAATATGACCCTTCAATAATGGAAGATGACAGAATGGAATCAATGTAAATAGTCAGTTCTGCTATTTTGTATTCCTTTAAATGAAGTCCTTCAACCACCAGCGTTTTCTGGCGTGGATTTACAGAAATAATTCCAATCCAGTATTTAGTGATATCTTCTTTCTTGTTCTTATACCGGATACTCAGCCATTTCCCCTCATGTATCGCTTTAAAAATATCTCTGCTGATTGTGCTTATATCATTCCCCATTGTTCACCCTTTTCCTTTGTAAAAAATTAGTAATTGTATCTATATTTTAACATATATCCTTTATCAGTTGAATCAAATCCTTTCTTATTATTATCTATTCTATATATTTCTTACGGTTACATATGCACAATACAATATATTCCGCCAAACATATCCAAGCGCCAGCTATTGCAATTAGCACACAGGGCGAACACCAGACTGCCAGTGCAAAATAATTGTAATGAAAGATATAAGGAACCAACAACACTATGACAGCCATTAGCAGGCAAAAAAATACCTTAGTAACCGCATACTTGTTTCGTCTTCTTTTCTCAAACAATAACACCATAATGCAGATTTCCATGAGACAACTGATGAAAGATACCAGGTCCACCAAAGAATTACCATCCATCCAAAATCCTATTTCAACGGTTTCTCCCTGCATCATACGCCAGATACCGTCAGCCGCTTTTGTAGAAGCCGAACCACAGATATTAGCTAAAGCAAAAACCGCTTTTTTATTTGTTCTTCCAATAATAACCTGTGAAGAAAAATTAGGATTATTACCGCCGTGGCAAAAATAAGTATCATATAAATTCCAGCCTGCAAAATAATGCTGTCCCTTGTCTATAGGATATAAATGCGACTCTATAATGGCATGTTCCATTTTTTCCGTCCTGTCCGTCTCATAAATTCCCATCTGGGCTTTCATCCAAGTTGCCAAATCTTCCGTATTAGAAACTAAATATCCGGCGGCAGTATTCCCATAAAAAGAAGGTGCATCATATTTTTGTGCCCCTAAAAAGGCATATCTGTATCCCTGTGCCGACTGTTCCATTTTGGAATTATCCACTCTGAAATAACTGTTTGACATTCCTAACGGTTCCAGTACCTGTTTCTCTATATACTCCTCATAAGCCGTTCCCGATACCTTTTCCATGATTAATGCCAAAACGTCATAGTTAATAGTTGCATAATTATGTACTGTTCCCGGCATACTGTCCAGTTTGACGGATTGAATTTCCTTAACAGTATTCTCTAACAATTCTGTATCATTTACAGTCCCGGCAGGCAAACCGGCAATTGTCCATGTGGGAATCCCACTTGTATGGCACAATCAAATACCCCGCAGCAAGCTGCGGGGTATTTGACCCTCGCGGCATTCGCCAA
>CAZRZM010000220.1:0-4326 GCA_964604575.1 uncultured Acetatifactor sp. | reverse complement strand
TATTCTATAGAAATGTCTTTTTCAAACCATACTTCTATTTCATACCCAAAAACATCTGCATAAAATGTGCCTACCATATATCCAACTTCATTCTCATAAATATTTTTTATCATTATCTTGCCTTCTTTTTATGATTATTTATTCCAATTAGGAAACCGTACTGATGGTTTTGGTGAGAATAACTCAAATAATAAATTTATTTCCCCTACACTTCCTATATGCTTAAAATACCCATTAATTTCTTGGGGAATCATTTGCATAGTTGTCATATTATTACACTCATGCCATGTGTATCCCAGCCATTCTCTTACATTACTCATTTCAGACTTTGTTAATCCATATCGCACTCCCAAAATTTCATCTGCAGCTGGGAAATTATAGTCCCTTCCATTTCTACCACCATGCATGTTAAATAGCTCTATTGACGTAAATTCAAAAGGAGAAAAATCTGGAACTCCATTATGATACGTAACTCCCTCTAACCCATACTGTCTTAAAAGTGCCTGCATGTCAGGATGTGATGGAATAAACGTGCTTTCACCTCGCAGTCCTGTCCATGTCCCTAATGGAGAATCATAATCTGGAGTTGCTGAAATACGTTTATGATATTGTACATCCGCATATTCCTCACACTGTGCCGCAGTTTTTCCATTTAAGCACAATTTCGAAAATCCACTCGGGTCATAATACATCACCGGATTATTAACACAGTACGCATATAGGTTCAGCCCATCCCCGCGGTAGGTGTCCTCCTGCATGAACCGCCCGATGGCAGGATTATAAAACCTTGCACGCAGGTAATACTGGCCGGCGGCGCCATCATACATCTGCCCGGTGTAAGCCAGCCGGTTGGGTGTATCCCCTGTCTCTTTCAGGATGTTCCCAAAGGCATCATAACGGTAAGTCTTTTGGATTTCATGGTTTTGGTCCAGTAAGAACAGGGTGCTCCCCATTTCATCCTGAACAAAATAACTCCTCTCCTTTCCGCTTCTGCTTAGGGAAATTGGCCTGTATCCCCTTGCATAGCTGGTTTCTTCTTCATCCTGGGTTTCCTGTGCCAGTTCGCCCCGGTCAAACAGAAAACGGATGACCTTGCCGTTCTCTTCCGTTTCATAGCGCAGTCCCTCGCCGTCATATCGGTTGGACTGGTGAAGCTGTCCGGTCGTGCCGTCTGCTTTCGCTGAAACAACACCCACCTGACGGTTTGCCGCGTCATAGCTATACTGCTTCCGTCTGGTCTTTCCCCGTTCCTCCAGAAGGTTCCCCTGGTTGTCATACAGGTATCTGATCGTGTCTTCTCCCTTGTGGATATGGGTGAGCTGGTTCTTTACGTTGTAGCGATGATTATTTATAGGTATATTATATTAGCCTCATATAGTTTATTAACTGACTCTTCTACTGTTTTCCCTGGCATAATCGCCCCAATTACATCTCTGCTTGGAACAGAATTGAATATTTCTTCTATCCACTTTGCCACCTCTTCATCACTACCTAAACCCATCATTATTTTTTCAATATATACCAAAATTTCATCTCTATTTTCCACCAGAACTCATGCAAGAGAATAAGTAAATTAGCAATATAGATTATTCCCCATTTTCAAAATATCGTTTTACATCAACATCAATATTATATTCACTACAATACCGTAATAATAAATCCTCCATCGTTTTTACAACTTCACTCCTTTCTCTAGTAACATACTCCATAATAGGTTTTTCCCAATTTTCATCAAGTATGACCTTAACATGAAATGCTCCTTGAGGATCTGTATCTGGATACCACCCTAAATCAATTCCAATTTTATATTTTCTACTTTTCCTCCTTAGATATGTTATATCTTCAGTAAAATCAATCCAATTTTTATTATTTGCAAGACAATTCTCAATATCAATTTCTAGAAATTTGTTAAGTACTACTTCCCATCCTGCTGGAATTCTTAATGGTTGTAATTTTGACATTTGCCACCTCACTGAATTGTTATGTATTTTCCAACTCTTTTTGTTGATATAGGATGACCATGATAAAATCCCGATGATAACTCAGCCCTAATCCAAGTCGTTGGCAGGCCACCATCAAAGCCAATTACTTGACCGGTATCGTAAAAATAGTAAATGGTACCATTTCCATGAGATACAGGAATGCCTTCAAACATAGCTTTATATTCCCAAGCGTTATTATCAATACCTGGAATATATTGAGCCTGAGTTTGACTCAATTCTATAGCTTGTTCCATTGTTGTAGCCTTAACATGCTTTTGATAGTCTCCAGGCTGAGCCTCGAATCTCATTCTGTTGTATGCCTTGTTTGTGTAAAAACCACCATAAACTAATTGATCATACTCCTTACTAATTAAAGTTCCATTCGGTCCAGGTATCATATCTGGAACAAGATTTTCTTTTTCAGCTGGATATGTCTTCCCATTAGGACATATACCTATATGCCCGCTCGGGTCATAATACATCACCGGATTGTTCGCACAGTACGCATACAGGTTCAGCCCATCCCCGCGGTAGGTATCCTCCTGCATGAACCGCCCAATGGAAGGATTATAAAACCTTGCACGCAGGTAATACTGGTCGGCGGCGCCATCATACATCTGCCCGGTGTAAGCCAGCCGGTTGGGTGTATCCCCTGTCTCTTTCAGGATGTTCCCAAAGGCATCATAACGGTAAGTCTTTTGGATTTCATGGTTTTGGTCCAGTAAGAACAGGGTGCTCCCCATTTCATCCTGAACAAAATAACTCCTCTCCTTTCCGCTTCTGCTTAGGGAAATTGGCCTGTATCCCCTTGCATAGCTGGTTTCTTCTTCATCCTGGGTTTCCTGTGCCAGTTCGCCCCGGTCAAACAGAAAACGGATGACCTTGCCGTTCTCTTCCGTTTCATAGCGCAGTCCCTCGCCGTCATATCGGTTGGACTGGTGAAGCTGTCCGGTCGTGCCGTCTGCTTTCGCTGAAACAACACCCACCTGACGGTTTGCCGCGTCATAGCTATACTGCTTCCGTCTGGTCTTTCCCCGTTCCTCCAGAAGGTTCCCCTGGTTGTCATACAGGTATCTGAGCGTGTCCTCTCCCTTGCGGATATGGGTAAGCTGGTTCTTTGCATTGTAGCTATAGATTTCCGTACCCTGCACGGATTCCTTTTTCAGGCGGTTTCCTACCGGGTCATAGGCATACTTTTCCTCCTGTCCGTCCTGCACGGCACTTACAAGACGGTTCATATGGTCGTATGCATACTCGTTCTGGTATGTTTCCCCGCTTTTTCTGACACAGTTACCGTTCCCGTCATAGGCATAGTCAAAGTTCAGCAGCACCTGCCCCTGCTCTGTCAGCGTCACCAGACCGGATAATTCCCCATCATCCTGATAACGGTATTCTGTCTGCACGCCATTCCCGTATCGGAGGCTTCGTATCTGTCCGGCTCCGGTATAATCATACGCTGCCAGAACATCTTCCCTGCCGCCTGACACCCTTTTCAAGCGGTTTAACATATCATAAGAATAGTATACTATATTCCCCGTGCTGTCCGCAAGGCTGGTCAGGTTGCGGTTACTGTCATAGTCATACTCCAACAGGGTCTTTCCGGAAGCAGACTTATTTTTTAACAGTCCGTTATCTGTGTAGGTATAGCAGTATGTGATTCCGCCGCCTGCCGCTTCCTTCAGTTTTCCGTCCGGATAATATATATACTGATTTACAATAGGGTTTCTTCCCTTCCGGTCCTCAAATCTCCGATAAACCAGGTTGCCATCCATGTTGTAAAGCGTGCACTCTACATTTCCGTTCCTGGCGTCCTTCCTTATCGTAATAGAAATGCCTTTCTGGTCTGTAATCTGGCACACCTTTCTCATGCTGTTATAAGAGTAGGTGATTGTTCCCCTGTTCGCATCCGTAGTTCTTGTGATGTTTCCCGCATTTTCAAATCAATTAATAAAAATCAATAATACAATCCGTTAAACGAAACGACCGCATATCATCCAACACAATGGAATCAGTATCAATATCAATTCTAGCCAGCTCTTCATTTAACGCCTTAGCTCCCTGTTCAAGTTGCTGTCGCCACTCTTCAATATCCCCCTTATAAGAAACTGCCTCAAATATGTCACCAGTTGGCAAAGTAATCTTACATCCCTCAATTAAGGCTCCTCCACTTTGAGGAATTATTGGTGGAACATTAACTAACTCGTGAAAAAGTTCACCGAATTTAACTTGACTTTTATTAGAAACATAACGATATTCCCGACCTTCAACAAGATACGTACCTGGCACTCTTCTCTCCTTACGAATTGGATGTCCAAGCACTCTCTCTAATAGTTCTTCTTTATTC
>CAZRZM010000219.1:0-4343 GCA_964604575.1 uncultured Acetatifactor sp. | reverse complement strand
AAAAACTTGCGGGGGCTTATAAGAAGATTTTCCGCTATGAAATCAATAAAAAATAGTTTACTATTTTGGTATATTATATTTTCAAAAATAGAGCGACACATAGATATTGATGGAGTACATAATCATGGAGGAATTATTGGCTTTTGCATTGCTGCTATATGAAGAAATAGTGACAGAAGACGAGTATAATAAAGGACTTGATGAATTATTTCTAGATAACCCTGAAAACGAATATAAAAGAAGCTATTAAATATATAAGGACACATATTGACTACAATACCCTTGACTACGAACAGTTTGGCAGAATTTTAATGAGCATGCTAAAGGTGTGTTACAAAAATTGTTCTGATATAAAAAGTTTTGCTAATCGAATGTACAATTTGTGGGAAAACCTACCGGGAAATATTCAAGACAGAGAACCATTCTTTACTTTATGTTATGCTGATGACCCCTTGTGGTGGGGAAATGAAGAACAGAGCAGAAAAATCTATGAGGATATGTTGAACTATTATAAAGATTAAACTTATGGAATCAATTCTCATTTATTTTTTGGTTCAATAGTCAGGAGGAAAAAGGCAGTGCTGTTTTATGATAAAATAGTAACGATATTAGAGCAGGCACACCGCATCGACCCCAAATGTGAACTGTTTGGTGCATCAAAACATCAATACAAGCTGAATCCGCCCATAAATGAGACGATTGTCCGTGAGGTAGAAGAACAATATCATTTTAAGTTTCCAGCGGATTATTTTCAGTTTATCACCAGAGTAGCTAACGGAGGAGCGGGACCTGATTATGGAATTATGCCGTTTGAGGATTCCCTTATGACCAGGGCTTATAACGATTTTCAGGAAGCGTATAAATGCAGCTTGAAAAAGCCGTTTATACCACGGCGGATGATGCGGGAAGAAGTAGAAAACTATGCCTTTGCTAAAACTGCTTATGAACAAAATCCTGATAAATATTTCATCTATGAGAAAGAGGAAGATGACATTTGCAGCACGGACGGCTTTTTTGTTCTGGGAACCCACGGATGTCAATGGGATTTCGGGCTTATTGTATCAGGTGAGCGAAAGGGACAGGTGTTTGATACGGATAATGAAGGGGGGTATGCTTTTGCTGCCCACAGTTTTAATACATTTTATCAAAAGTGGCTTGATTGGCTTTCGGATACAGAGAACATCCAGAGGGAGCTGGAAAAGTGGCGGAAACTACTGTCAGAAAAAGAATAAGGTCTGGTATGATAGTGATAAGGTTTCCTTTCAAGCTTTCACGGAAAGTTCAAAACAGTTAATGTTTCCCATAAAAATTATCAAATGTCAATCGGAATATATAGATGAAATGATTTAACAATTTTCATTTTACAAGAGAACGTTTTAAGCAAAGGGCAGGTATTGATGCTTCATACAAGGAGGTATAATGAGCGATATAATGGAATTTTCCAACAGAGAAGAATTTAGGAAATGGCTTTATGAGCATTGCCTGTCAGATGCCGGCGTCTGGCTTTTATTTGGCAAAGCCGGTGGACCGAAAACAATAAAAGCAGGAGAGGCACTTGAAGAGGCTCTCTGCTTTGGCTGGATCGACCGGCAGATGCAAAAGATTGACGATAAAACCTATAAGAAATATTTTTCTATGCGCAGGGAGAAGAGCAAGTGGTCAGAGAAAAATAAGACATTGGTCAAAAGTCTTGAACAACGGGGACTTATGACCGATTTTGGCAGAAAGAAAATAGAGGAAGCCCAAAAAAACGGTCAGTGGTACGCTCCCAAACCCATGGCGGTTACAGAGGAGCAAATTGCCCGGCTTTCTGAACTGCTGGAAGGATATGAGCCTGCATACACAAATTTTCAGGCTATGCCCTTATCAGTAAAGAAAACTTACACGCGGGCGTATTTTGACGCAAAGACAGATGCCGGACGGGAAAAGCGAATTGCCTGGATGGTGGACAGGCTCAATAAAAATCTAAAACCTATGTAGCTGTTACGTGCGCCTTATCTGGCACAGTCAGCGTTGTTTTTTCGGATTTGTGTCTGTGCATTCCATTTATACGCAAATAAATTTTGATATTTTTTGAAAGAATTGGTCTATATTTTCAGTCAAAATACCATTTGGATTTTTGTCATATCTGTCATAGTGCCCATATCCACAATCCACCCATTCAACAGCTCCGGTTTGGTTGTTTATCACAATTGAAATTTGACCTATTTTCGCAGATAATTCTCCTATAAGTACACGTTCCCCAAAATTATTTCCGTTTGTCCAAATGTAAAAATGGTCACGTATAAATCTTGCAGAACTTTTGGGGCATGTACATGGAAACAGCCGAATCTCTGTCCTGCCATCAATTCCACTGGAACGAAACCATGTGTCAAAACGATTATTTCCAATTGGAATGGTAAAACCCTCTTCTGGTATGACTATATCACCATAGACCTCTTGGGCAAATACTCGCGAGTAAAAAGCTTTGACATTATCATTCAGCTTGAACCCTAAAAGCATTTCTGCCCTTTCAAAGTCAGGCTCAACAGTTTCCGGACTAATAGACGAATATTCCCGGATGCTGATTCCTACCCCTTCAATCGATGTACGGTCAAATCCATCCGAATAATACCGGAACATTTCACGATAAGTTGCATCAGCCCGCTCCATATTTTTTTCGCAGACGTTAATGTAACTAAGGTCGGACAGCGGAGGGGTATATTGACATATTGGCAGTATCTGCCACAATTTATAGGCGCAAGGTACAAATTCCTTTAATGTGGTGTTGCCATAGATTTCTTCTAATTTGTTACAAATAATGGAAGCAAAAGTTTGTCTGTCATATTTTTTTACATGCCAGGCGCAATCTTTTTTTAACATATGAAGAGATTTCTCTAAATCAGATGATATATATACTAATTCAAGAAGAAAGTCGTTCTCTGGATTCTGCAAAAAATATTGGTTTAAAGTTTCTTCATAATTATTTTCTAAATAAAATCCTGATTTCTCAAGCAATATAGATGCCAGCAGATGCTCCCACATATAATCTTCCTTTCTAAAAATTCCAGTTTTAGCTACGATTATAATTCGGTTTTGTTATTAAAGCAAGAAAAACATAAATTGTGAACGAAACACATTTAGTTTATTTTAACAAACCCCACAGAGCGAAATTTACCTGTTGTACAAACCAACGGATATTTTCGCCCTATGAGGCAGGGATACATTTTTTTACTTGTTTTCAAGATAACATTGAAAAGCCTTCACAATGTAATCCGAAGAGCCTGCGCCATATCTGGTGTTGATTATGGCGCTTAAATAATCATTGGAATAGAGTTCAATAATCATATTACAGTAGTTATCCTGATTCCCTATTAATTCCGATGGCGCATTTCCTTGTGCAAATGCGATGATTTCCCGCACAATCTGTTGTACTTCATCCGAGGCGGCATCTTTCTCCCTATTAGAGGCTAATTTCAGAAATAAGTCATTCTGTTTCATTTCCTCCGGAACTTGGGACAACTGTTTTTCCATTAGCTCTGAAAAGTGCTCCAAATTATATTTCATGGCTTCGGTGTACGCTTCCACACTGCCAAATTGTCTGATGGCAAGCTTTGCCACCTCAGATTCATCATCCTTGATTTTCTGAAGAAAGTAGTTGAAATTTTCCATACTTCCCCAATGCCTGATGATATCCTCGCTGTTGTTATTTTTGAAATTTTCCAATGCTGCTATATAATCTGATAAATCAAACTCCTTAAAGCTCATACATTGCTCTCCTTTCTCCAGTCGGCTAAGCAGTTCGATAAGTCGCGTGATGCGGTTGCGCTTCAGCAGAAGCAGCTCCTTTTGTTTCTGGAAAGCAGTGATTTTGTCAAAATCCGGTTTTTGCAGAATTTCCCTGATGTCTTTCAGTTTAAAGCCCAGCTCTTTAAAAAATAAAATTTGTTGCAACTTTTCCAGAGCGGCGTCATCATACAGGCGGTAGCCGGACGACGTCAGGGCGCTTGGTTTTAACAGTTCAATTTCATCATAATATTGTAGCGTGCGCGTACTGATATTAGTCAGCTCCGCAACCTGGCTTATTGTTTTCATACTTAGCCTCCTGCTTTAAAATTGGTGTAACTATTCGCAAATTGGTATAGTAACAAGATAGAGATTGCCGGCAGATGTCTGTTTTGTTCTATAAAAAAAGAATACACTATCACGTTACGGGAAAGTCAATAGCTGAAAAAAATTATTTTTGGAAGATAAATAAAGTACGCTGGATTTGAAAATTAAATACATTGACAAGATAGTAAATTCGTTGTATGATTTATAGAAAATTTATCAAAGGCTGTGAAGAGAAGAGTAAATAGTTAGAT
>CAZRZM010000218.1:0-4430 GCA_964604575.1 uncultured Acetatifactor sp. | reverse complement strand
ACAGGTAAATCCACGAGATTACAAATGCGGGGTCATTACATATTGTCTGTTACAAAAAAAGTCAGACTCTGCCTGCCACAGAGTCTGTTACAAAAAAAGTCAGACTCTGCCTGCCACAGAGTCTGACTTTTTTACTGTCCCTTTTACCAAACCAGTTCCAAATTTCCCCTTTAGTCAGCCACAACGATTCCCTCGTTTTCGACTGCCACAATAAAGCACTCCAACCCTTTCACATTTATGTAATCTTTTTTCTTTTTCATTAGAATTTCCTTTCCATGTCTTTTTTTGATTCTATTGCTTCCTGCTTTTTCATTATCCGTTCACGCACACTCTGTCTATATGGCTGGCTTACGCTCAGCAAAGCGCCGTTTTTCATTTCCACCCATTCTGAGGAGCATTTACGGACATAGTCAATATTAATCAAATAGGACTGATGTATCAGAATAAAATTATGCGGCACTCTGGCAGCAATCTCTTTTAATCTTCCGTTCAGCTTTCTTCTTTGAACCCCTGAAACGATATTGATTTTTTTATCCTGACTATAGAAATATTCAATCTCATCATAAGGCACCCTATAATAGTTACCTCTTTTATGATACTCAAAAAACCGATTCTTTCTTTCACATAGTTTTATGCTTCTGTCCATGGTTTCTTCCAGCACTTCTTTTTTCAGCGGCTTCACAAGAAAGTCCAGGGGCTGCAGACGAAACAGTTCTTTCTTACAGTTGGCTTTTGAAGAAATATAAATAATCACGGTTTCCATATCATCCATTTCTTCCCTGATATATTTTCCAATCTTAATGCCATCTCTACCGGTTAAGTCCATGCTTATAAATATCAAATCGTATTCATATTTTTGTGTTAAATCTTCGCACAGCCCCTCTCCGGAATACCAGACATCTATTTCTATCTTTATCTCCTGCCTGCGTCCATAGTCATAAAGCATATTTTCCAAGTCCGCACATGTTTCCAGTTGGTTATCACAAATACATATACGCAACATACAGAAGCCTCCTGCACTTTTGTTTCTTTTTTACATCACATTATCCTATTTTTCCTGCTTATTATAAAACAGAGGTGATATGGTAACTGCTTCCACAAACATCGGTAATGCCACCAGCCATTTTATACTGCTCTCCGGAAAACAAATCAGAAAAAGGATATAAGCGCCCACAACAATCAGGCTTCCCACTCTTTTCTTCTTCAAAATCCGGGAATCATAAATAGGATTCACCGCAGAGTTGCGGGGGGCGTACCGGATAACCTCATAGATTGAGTATACCGATACTGCCGCCCAGACCACCCCTGCCGAATGAAGTTCCACGCCCAAAAAAGGAATGGGACACAGACAGACAAACAGCATAACACTAAAACATCCCAAATGTGTTTTACTGTGGTATCCGCCTGCGAAATTCCTGATGCTGCCGAATACAAACATTGCAATGACCACTTCCCTGAACCGGCCCAATACAGCGCCTATCACTAATAGGGCCAGTACCTTCAGGGAAGTATTCAACATTACCTCAATGCCGTATTCCACAATATGCGTTTCCGCCTCACCCAATTCACAGTTTCTTTGACACCAGTCCGCAACGCCTTTACTGATTGGCTTCATGGTTCTCTGCCATATGCTTTAACTCAGCAGGCACTTCAACCTCGTGTGCTCCCAACGGAATACTTTTTCCCACCGAGCGTTTTGCCTTGTCCGTTGCAATCTTTGCAATCCTCTGTGCTAATCTTCTTTTGTTTTCTGTTTTCATACTGTTTTCCTCTTCTTTCTTCTTTCGTGTTTTTATTGCATTAAACGACTGTATTTGATACAATATATTCAATACATTTGTACTATACCACAGATTTTGACATAAAAACCATTTTCTGCATGTACGTTACGTTTTTCTGCATGAACGTTTTTGGGGAGGTCTCACATGCATCATATTTTTACTATACTGCTAAGCGTTTTGTATATGTATATTGCCTTTACCGGACTGCTGAACTGCAGGATGAAGATTCAATATTATCTCCTGCTGGCTGCTTATTTAGTATTTCTTTATACCATACCGCAAGCTTGGTTAAGCCAACTGGTAACTTTCCCACTGGTATTTGTGTCCATAACCATTATTTACTTTGGCAGCGGCAGGAACCTTTTTGAAGTCGTCTTTTCTCTGACCGGCTATCTTGTGGGTGTTTCCATGAACCATGCCATTACTGTTCCGCTGACACGCATGGGCATTCCTTTTAGCGATTTGGAAACCCGGTATGTTATTCCATTCTTATGTGCAGTATCCCTGGGAACATTTGCACTGCATTTTTGCGTTAAAAAGTTTTTTCTGCGCCCGAAGCTCGCCCTGCTGACGGGTTGCCCACATAAGCTGCAATTTCTTGTACTGTTACAGCTTCTTTTATGTGTCAGTCTGCTTGCCGTGAATTTTATATATGGCGAACTTGTGGGGTATCCCACTGAGGTATTGTCCTACAATGGAATGCTTATTTCTGTTTTTACCTTAATCACATTGATGATTTTTTATTTTCTGTATTTATTACTTCAGAAGATTCATACACTGGAGCTGGAGCGGAAGGAGCAGGAGCTGTTAAGAGGTTATACCGAAAAACTGGAAGCCTATTATGAAGAATTCCGTATATTCCGGCATGACTACAAAAACATTCTCACCACTCTTTCCTACCACATAAATGAAAAAGATATCTCTGGATTAAAAGACTATTTTGAAGAAAAGATACTCCCCTCCGGGGATTCGCTGGCGTCCGCTAAATATGTGATTGGGAAGCTGTACATGGTTAAAATTCTTTCCATTAAAAGCATTCTCTATGCCAAGCTGGTGGTTGCCCTGGGGCAGGACATTACTCTAAATCTGGAACTGGCAGACCCTTTGGAGGAGGTTTACATGGATGAACTGGATTTGTCCCGTATTCTGGGTATTATGCTGGATAATGCCATTGAAGCCGCCGGGGCATCCTCGGAAAAACTATTATCCATCGCTGTAGTTGTCACGGAAGACAGTGTTGTTTTCTCCGTAACCAACAGCAGCCCTCATCTGGATATTCCGGTTTCCTCATTGTACCAAAAGGGATATAGCACGAAACCGGACCACGAGGGTCTGGGGATGTACACAATACAAATGCTTACGCTGCCATTGGACAACGTAACCTACATAGCAGAGTACAAAGACTATTTCTATCAAACACTTGAATTAAGAAGGGGAAAATAATATGTTAGCTATTTATTTATGCGATGATGAGCCTGTGTGGCTGAAACGTCTGCACAAAATTATTTCAGATTATAAAATCCAAAGTGACTGGGCAATCCAGATAATCTTTGAATCCACCAATCCCGAAAACCTGATACCGTACATGACAGAACATCCCAGAGTAGGTGGAATCTATTTTCTGGATATTGATTTTAAAACTACCCTCAACGGTATGATGCTTGCACAACAAATCCGCAAAATGGACCCGTATGCCAATATTATTTTTATCACCACCCATGAAGAGATGGTTATGGCGACCTTTCGCCTGAAACTGGCTGTTCTGGATTATATTGTAAAAGATACTGCTCCTTTGGCAGAGCAGGTATATTCCTGTCTGCAGCATATTGAACAACGGCTTCTGAATGATACAACCAAAAATGCTTTCGCCATAACCATGAAGCTTGCTGGCTCTTACTATGCCATTCCGATACAGGACATTTATTTCATCGAATCTGTTAAGAACACGCACAAGATATGTATCCATATGCACTCCTCCTTTATCTGCTTCGCCAATTCCCTGACTGCCACACGCGCCCGTCTGGATGACAATTTCATACAGTGCCATAGAACCTGCGTAGTGAATGTCAAACATATCAAGTCCATCAACTATGTGGACCATGAAATACGGATGAATAACAATGAGTGCTGTTACTGCTCTTCCAGATCATGGAAACGTCTTCTCAAAAAATATTGTGTGAACCTTGTAAAAGTGTAAAGCAAAATGGAGAAACCGGACTATAACCGTCTGATTTCTCCCCCGCTTACTTCAAATACATTGTCAAACATTTTCCAGTCATCATATTTGTGGGCAATGATAAGAATGGCTTTATCACCTTTCAGTTGATTGATGGTTTCAAAAAATATCCTCTGGTTTTCTTTATCCAATGCACTGGCGATTGCAATTCTCTGTTTTTGTCCACCGGATAAATTGCTGCCATTTTCCACCACAAGGGTATCCCATTTCTCATCAAATCCCATAATTTCGTCATAAATATTGGTGAGAAGTCCAAAGAAAAATTTTTGCCAATGCTGCGGTGGATATTTCCCCCTTTCCTCCACAAATGCGTAGATTGAAATTTGATTTTTATGATAATAAAGGGCGGCGGCACTTTTTGCTATTCATACTTTTTTAATAACTGTTTAAATATTACGATACCTATTACAATT
>CAZRZM010000217.1:0-4580 GCA_964604575.1 uncultured Acetatifactor sp. | reverse complement strand
TTCATTCATGGCGCGGTTTGCATAGGCTTTTCCGTTATTTCCCACCATACCAAAATACATGGGGTGTCTGGTAGGCATAACTCCGATTCCCATCATAGTGGACACTACCGGAATCCTGTGTATGGCAGCAAACTCTCTTAACTCCTCTTCCGCATCACTTAACAGTACTCCGCCGCCCGCACAGATAATAGGACGCTTTGCCTTCTCCAGTTCTTTTACCACCTTTTTTATCTGTACGGCATGTCCCTTGACGGTGGGTTTATAGGTTCTCATATTTATCTCTTCGGGATAACTGAATTTACTAATCTGTGCATTCTGGATATCAATGGGAATATCAATCAGTACAGGTCCTTTTCTTCCGGTATTGGCAATATGAAACGCCTCCTTGAAAATTCTGGGAATGTCATTGACATTTTTCACCAGATAACTGTA
The DNA here is from genome assembly GCA_964604575.1 of uncultured Acetatifactor sp. Taxonomy (GTDB): domain Bacteria; phylum Bacillota; class Clostridia; order Lachnospirales; family Lachnospiraceae; genus Acetatifactor. Next base: position 4,148 of record CAZRZM010000217.1, on the reverse strand, counting down.
TTTTACAAAAGATTCCACCGCTCCGGTAATATCCGCCTCCTGGAATACATCGCTTCCCAGCAGTTCACTGTTTACCTGACCGGTAATACACACCAGAGGAATACTGTCTGCAAATGCTGTGGCAATCCCTGTAATCACATTGGTTGCACCGGGACCGGAGGTTACTGCACAGACTCCCGGTTTTCCGGTAATCCTTGCCACTCCGCTTGCGGCATGTGCTGCATTCTGCTCTGTACGAATCAATATGGTACGGATATCCGATTCCAGTATACTATTATAAAAAGGACAGATTGCAACGCCCGGATAACCAAAGACCATTTCAACGCCCTCTGCTTCCAGACATTTTATGATAGCATCTGCTCCAATCATACTTGTTTCCTCCTTGCTATTTATCATTCAGACTTTAAAACTACTACTCGCCCATTTTATCAGAATCTTTGTCAGAATTCAACCTTTTCGCTAATTTCACAGCATCCGCTGCGTCTTTGGAATAACCGTCCGCACCAATCTCATCCGCATATTCTTTCGTGATGACCGCGCCTCCAATCATTACCTTTGCACCAACGCCCTGCTCTTTTGCATAAATAATCACTTCCCGCATCCGCTGCATGGTAGTTGTCATCAGGGCAGACAAGGCGATAATCTGTGCATTATGCTCTTTTGCCGTCTCTATAATCTTTTCCTTGGGAACATCCTTGCCCAAATCAATTACCCGGAAACCATAGTTCCGTAACATTAATGCCACCAGATTTTTACCGATATCGTGGATATCCCCCTCCACTGTGGCAATCACCACCACCGGCATATTCTGTGTGTCCGTCTCTTGTTGAAGAAGCGGCTCCAGCACTGCAATGGCATTTTTCATGGCTTCTGCACTGGCAATCAACTGGGGAAGAAAATATTTTCCTTTATCAAAATATTCGCCCACGGTATTGATTGCAGGAAGCAGTACCTGGTTAAGAAGTACATCCGGCATCTCTCCTGCCTCCAGCGCTTCTTCGGTCAACTTGGCAATACCGCTGCGGCTGCCCTTCAGAACCCCATTGTAGAGCAGCTCCTGATGGGTAGAAAAACTGGTATTTTGCCCATCCTGCGTTTTGGCGGACAATTCTGCTGTTTTTGCCTGCAAAGCCTGTGTTTCACTTTTATTTCCGTCCATCGCCTCCCTGTGTTCCATCCGGGCTGCCTGCTGCCACCGCTGTGCTTCCCTGCGCTCTCTGTTTGTCTTTATGACATCCGCATATTCAATATAACGGATATCCCCATTCTCTTTGGCAAGCAGCAGGTCTGTTGCAAGGGCGCAGCCAACCAGCATCTCCTGGGAAGGATTGGCGATTGCCATGGTAAGCCCCTCCCGAATCGCCAGATTTAAAAATGCGGTATTGACATAGCTTCTCTCCGGCATGCCGAAGGAAATATTGGACAGACCACAGATAGTTGCAAACCCCTTTTCTTTACAGTAGGCGATGGTCTCAAGCGTTTCCAGTGCGGCATTCTTATTGGCTCCAACGGTAGCCACCAGACCGTCCACCACAATATCTTCTATACACATTCCCATCTTTAATGCCTTGTTATAAATAGTCTGGATAATTTCTTTTTTCTCCTCCAGACTTTCCGGCAGTCCCTTATCGGACAGAGGAAGCAGAATAAACATGGCGCCGTATTTTGCCACAATGGGCAGAAGCTTTTCAAATTTCTCCTTTTCCAGAGAGACGGAGTTAACCAGCGCCCTGCCCGGATAATGACGCAGTGCCGCTTCCAGAACATCCACATAGCTGGAATCCAGCGACAGGGGAAGACTGGTAACTCCCCCCACCACCTCCAGCGCCTGAAGCATCTTCTCTTTCTCGTTAATTCCACTCATGCCCATATTGATATCCAGTATATGGGCGCCACATGCCTCCTGCTCCTCGGCAAACTGCTGCACCATGTCCATACTGTCTTCCCGAAGTTCGGCCTGCAGTTTCTTTTTTCCGGTAGGATTAATACGCTCGCCCACAATCATAAAGGGAGAGTCCAGACCAAAAGAAACCGTCATACGTTCACTGGCAAGATAACGGATTCCCTGCGGTTTTCTGGGCACAGTTGCTTTTTTTTCTGTGCCGAAACGCTGCAGGAGGCCTTTTATATATTCCGGTGTTGTTCCGCAGCAGCCGCCCAGAATAGTGGCTCCTGCATCCACTAAAATCTGCATTTCCCCTACAAATTCCGCCTCCTGCATATTGTAACAGGTGTTACCGTCATCATCCAGAAAAGGAAGACCTGCATTGGGTTTTGCTATGATAGGAATGTTTGTGACAGATGCCATATCGGCTATCACCCGTTTCATATGGGCGGGACCGGTGGAACAGTTCGCTCCGATTGCGCAGGCTCCCAGGCTCTCCAGTACCACCGCCGCAGTTTTTGCATCTGTTCCAAAAAGAGTACGTCCATCCTTTTCAAAGGTCATGGAAACCATTACCGGAAGACTGCACACCTCTTTCGCGGCAATGAGTGCCGCCCTTGTCTCTGCCAGACTCATCATGGTCTCCACCACAAGCAAATCAACCCCTGATTTCTCCAGCGCAAGTATCTGTTCCTTATAAATATCTATCAGGGTTTCCAGCTCCATGTTTCCCATGGGCTTTAACTGTTCTCCAGTCATAGTCAAATCCCCTGCCACATAGACTTGTCTGCCGCTGCTGTCTGCCGCTTCCCTGGAAATGCCAACCAGTTCCTTAATCATGGAATCCATCTTATCTTCCAGATGATATTCTTTCAGCTTAATCCTGTTCGCCGTAAAGGTAGGTGCATAGAGAATATCCGTTCCCGCCTGCACATACTCTTTCTGCAGCTTCAGCATCACATCCCTGTGTTCCAGTATCCAGCTCTCCGGACATACACCTGAGGGCATACCTGCTTTTACCAGATTAGAACCAGTGGCTCCGTCCAGATACAATATCTGTTTATCTGCAATTTCCATAAAGTTTTGTCCAGTCATCCAATCCTCATCCCCATCCTGCTTTTTTCTATTGTTTTACAAAAAACATCTTATCACAGAATACTTTTATTCGTAAAGTGCTTGTTATATAGGATATTAACAGTTGCGAAAATTCCTGTAATATGATAAATTGTAACTATTCGAGAATATACAAAATCCAAATTCATGGATGGATAGGAGAAAATTTTGAAAAAGAAGATACTATGTCTGATATGTAGTTTATCAGCGCTGAGTTTACTTTGTTCCTGCGGAAAGGACCCTGCATTGACACAATTAAAAAATGATGTGGATACATTTTGCACCAATATCTCGAATATAGATACTGCAATCAATAATATTGATGCCGAATCAGACAATGCGACCTCTGAACTGCTCACGAATCTTGATAAATTGGACGAAGAATTTATGAATTTTGCCGAGCTGGATTTTCCGGAAGAGTTTGATTATCTGGAGACCCTGGCTGACGAAGCCTCTTCCTATATGACGGAAGCGGTGGAAAGCTATCATGACGTATATAGCGAAAATGCTTATAATGAATACACTGCCGAATATGCCAAAGAAAACTATTCCCGCGCCTACAAGCGAATTCAGATTATCATCGCTTTCCTGCACGGCGAAGACCCTGAATCAATCGGTCTTACCGTCACCGAAGAAAGCAACGAATAAATTATAAAAATGCCCCATCTCCTCTCCTGACTGACAGGTTTTGAAGATGGGGCATTTTATATCTTCTATGTTTTTGTGTTTCTTATTTCAGAATCTTAATGGAGCTGATTAAAGGAAGCTCTTTATCCTCACCCTTGCATGCAAATACAAAGCTGATAATCATAAATACACCTACTACAAGGCTTAAAAGAGAACTAACAATTCCGATGAAAGGAATCGGAAGATATCCAAGAGCAGAAGCGATAAAGCTTGCAAGAATCAAAACCAGTGCCTGATTCAGATGAAATTTAGCGCCCTCTTTGTCTCCTGCGCAAAATGCAATAATCCATCCAATTAATGTAAGATAACAAATAATACCAGTAACTTTTTTATCCATTTTTTCTCTCCTATCTGTCTGTATTTCAGACTAAAAAATTAAATTGATATGTGAAAATAAAAATATAAAATATTTTGGTGTTAGTCAAAAAATGGGTTGGTAAATATAGCATCATCTATACCGCCA
>CAZRZM010000216.1:0-4586 GCA_964604575.1 uncultured Acetatifactor sp. | reverse complement strand
TAGAAAAAATTTACTTAAAACAGTCCATCCAGTCCTTCGTATCCAAATTTTGACAATACATCCTCCAGTCCCATCTTGACTTCCTCCCTGGAAAAATTATGCTCTGTAAGAAAATCATCCTCCTTTTCATTGAGATAGGAATAAAATAATACCGCAATTTTTAACTTTTCCATGGAACTGATTTTCCGAAAAGCTGTTTCACCGGAGCCGTTCTCCATATCCTCCTCTATCATGGCATAAAGCCGGTTCTCTGCATGATTGATATCCCCATTATCAATCATGTCAGTCAGCCCCTCTAATTCCACCCTGCTCTCTGTCTCTTCCAGAAGCTCCTCCGTGGGGGACTGCACATCAATGCGAAACAGCAATTTAAGAATTGCCCGGACCATCTCTTTTATAAGGCGCATGATGTAATCCTGCTCAAACATTTTCTTCTCCTATCTATTCTATCGCTTCTATCGCTTTGGCGATTCTGTTATCCGCCGGGTCCACCCCCATAAGATACAAATCGACGCCTATGTCTGCTCTCCGGGACAGGCCTCTCCAGACCGCAGATAACAGGCACCGCTTCTTTTTATTTTATATGTTTAATAATGTTTTTTGAGATATTTTATTGTATCATTCATGTCCAAGTTTGTCAATGAACGCTAATACGTTAAAAGTGCCATAGATTCCCTATGGCACTTTTATTCTTAGCTCTCTAATTTTTCCTCTAATTTCCAGATATGTTCATTTCTTCTAAAATAAAGGCACACTCCGATTCCTGCAAAAGCAATTACAAAAAAGAGAAATGCCGCACCAGAACCTTTTCCTGCTCCAAACATTGTGATTAAAATGCTCTCTGCCCCCTGCTTTGCCATAATCGGCTCGAACACTCCATCCACCAGAAACCCACCCAGAAAATATCCAATGGGTATTGTAAAAAACTGCAAAGAATTTCTCACCGCATATACTCTTCCCTGCATCTGTTCCGGTACGTGAAGTCTCATGATGGCATCCAGATTGGTACTCATAAGCGGTATCGCAATCCATCCCAGAAATCCGCCAACACACCATATGAAGGGGGTTCTTCCCAGTGCCAGCAGAAAATTTTCCGTACTCATGGAAAATAATAGGCAATTACAGATTACCCGCACCCGGCTTCTGGGTTTTTTCATAAAAGATGCCAGAATGCTGCCCAGTAATGTAGTGATTCCGATTACTGCATTTACCAGTCCCAGCACTTTTTCACTACCGCCGTTTCTGGAAAGCATCATGGCGGGAAATGCCGCATCATAAACAGATGCCACCAGATTGATTGCCGCCAGAAACAGAATCAGATTGAAAATTCCCCGCTCCTGTTTCAGATAAGAAATCCCCTGCTTTACAGCCGCCAGAAGTTTTTCCTGCTCTTTCCCGGTCTCCTCTTTCTCCGGAATCCGGATTCCGAATGCCAGTGTCACAAAGGCGATACCAAAGGTAAACAAATCAAACACCACAATAGCGTCCATCCCAAAAATTCCCAGCACTGCTGTGGCAATAATAGGTGTCATGATAGAATTCAGGGAACTGGAGAAATACCGCAATCCGCCCACCTTCTGATAATATTTCTTGGGCAGAACTCTTGTGGTTGCCACTTCCGAAGCGGGCTGCTGTACCGTATTCATCAAGCCGTTTACCGCATTAATCAGGTACAGATGCCAAATCTCCAATACCCCTCCATGCAGCAGCACCAACATAATAACGGTAGTCAGCGCCGCCACCGTATCGCACACCAGCATGGTAATTTTCTTGTTCCACTTATCACTGAGCGCCCCTGCAAAAATACTGAACAGGACATAAGGCGCATAGGAACTTACCATCAAAAGTGCAGTCATCAATGCAGAGCCTTCCCGGGTGTATGACCAGATTACCAGTGCATAGCCCGTCATGGCACTTCCCAGCCCGGAAAAAGACTGAGTGACCCAGAGTAACAAAAAGACCTTCATTTCCTTAAATATACTTATATATTTTTTCATAGACTTTGCTCCTTATCAAATAATTTAAACTGATATCTGCAAAGTCCCAGAGCAGTTATTCTACTCCATGCAATCCTGCCCTAAAAGACTTTGCATGGAGCTGTTGCAATACATAAAATCATAATCCATCCTCCTTTTTGTCTTTTTACAAATATTCTCTCAAATCTTTTACCAGAGACTCCTCAATCCGCACAATATCTTTCGTCAAATCCTTGACTTTCTCATTGGCGGCAGGATACTGGTTCAGATAACGGCACAAGCTTTTCACACCCTTATTGCAGCCGTCCGTAACCAAATCCGCTGCCATATGGTCCGCTTTCTGTTCTCCGCCCAGCTTCATGTTGGTTTTCATCCATGACATCATCTGTGCCATTGCCGCCGGCTCTTTTCCATCATCATGGTAATCACTGAGATACTCATGTGTCAGATTGCCCAGCTTTGTATGGTCTTCCTTACTCTTCGCAAGCAAATCATGCAAATGCTCATCCCTCACATGTTCCAGCACACCATCCAAAGTGCTGACTCCCATCTTAATTCCTGCGTTACATTCCCTTAATAATTTTATGGTATCGTCTTCCATGTTTTCCCTCGTTTCCGCGCTTTTACGCACTATTTTTTCATAGTTTTTCCAGGGAAACCAAACATTATGCAGGACACGCATTTATTTTGAAGGCAGCATCTCCTCCACTGCCCTCTGCCAGTACTTTTCCGGCACATCGGGCCAGATACAGTAACCCTGCTCCTCTTTGCAGTACTGCATCGCTTTCATCAGAACACTCGCATGAGAGGGACTCCCATTTATAAGCAGATACTCCGATATCTTACACCAATAGGGCGCCCGTCTGTCCAGACCGCAATCGTGCAGCTCCCGGATGACCTGCCCTGCATCATAGTCCAGACTGATGCATTCCTCTGCCCACTCCCTGCCATCACTATGCAAAATAAGAAACTGACTTTTTCCGCCGCTCTTCAGGGGCACACCTACGGAACCCGGATTAAGAACCTTTTTGCCCCCATGTTCTATGACACACTGCACATGGGTATGTCCGCACAAAATATAACTGCACTCATCCGCTTTCATAATCTCAAAAGTAGTTTCCACATCCGGCAGGAGCTTCTCTTTTGTACCCCGGGGTGAGCCATGGCATATCGTAAGCGGCTGAAATCCTTCTATTTCCACCTGGTCACTGATTTTCATACGGCTGAAAAAATCCATATCCTTTTCCGTAAGCTTCTGATAAACATACAACAACGCTCCGGTGGTGGAATCCACTTCCTTCCATCCTTTTTCCCCGCCGGCTCTGTAATCCAGCCAGTAATCTTCTTTATTGCCCTTCACAAAATAGCAGGTATTCTGTCCGGCGAGGTCATACAGCATCTGCATCGTTTTCTCAGGATAGGCAAGCTCCCCCAGATAATCTCCCAGAAAAATATAAGTGTCAATTCCTCGTTCCTTTGCATAGTCTATACACTGCTGTAACGCTATATAGTTACCATGTATATCCGATAATACAGCTATATCCATAATAATCCCCATTTCTGCGTTGCCTTAATGAACTTAAGCTTTGCTGAAGCTATGTATACAGGCAACTTTATGTCAGGCAATGTACCAACACAAAGTCTGGACAATATTTACTCTCTTCATTATGCCACATACTGTTTCTTTTTTCAAATTTTTTGACTTTTTTAAATAAGTAAAAAATAATATAACTATTGATATTACATCAAAAAACATGTTACGATACTGTTATTAAATGTAATATTTATTTCTGGAGGGAATAGTGTGAGAAGAACTTCTAACTGCCTTTGGCAGTTTTTGCTCACACCAATGGGCGTTTCGCCAAGAAGTACTATGTTTCACGCCGAGAAATGCCTGAAATGCGGCATTTTTCAGGTTGCAGCAAGAATGGAGATTATTATGAATCATATTGTAGAAGAATGAAAGAAAATCGGAACTTTTTATGTGGCAACTGTGGATGGTGACCAGCCCCGGACTTCCTATCCACATTACGGCATATCGTCCCAATCTGACTATTTCTAATCTTTTCCATTTATCTGCACTCCTCTCCTGGACAGTAAAGTATATAAAATCCGGTCTCCGTCATTGGAACATATACATGTTTTATTCTGTTATCCATATACCCTCCTATATCTCGGCGCGATATCCCGCATTTCGATATACAGACGCCATATCGTACCTCGATATAATTGTCAGGAAAATTCAGGGGATTGATTTGTGTAAATGAATATGATACATTTATATTGTTCTATATAGAAATGTTCTAATAGGATTAGAGGTGGTTAATATTGGAAACAAGGGGTGGCTTTTATATTACGCAGATTAAACAGCTTCAAGACAGAATTTTTGACAGACTGTTACTTGAAAATGGTATTGAAATAAGCGGCGGGCAGGGACGCATTCTATTTATTTTATGGAAAACAGACAATCTTACAATCAGTGAAATCAGCCAAAAAACTTCTCTTGCCAAAAACACTATTTCCGTTGTGATAAACGGTATGGTTAATAAAGGAATCGTGGCAAGAACTATTAATCCCCAAAACCGCCGCCAGACCATTATATCACTTACA
>CAZRZM010000215.1:0-4587 GCA_964604575.1 uncultured Acetatifactor sp. | reverse complement strand
AAAACATGTAAAAATGTTGTATATAACATTCCGGAAGCAAAACCAATTATGGAACCGCCCATCCCAGAGGCTTTAAAGGATGAACCAAAGCCGGAACCTTCTGACCGTCAGAATATAGAAAAAATTCTGGAGAATTTAAAACGTCTGGAATATAATGATTTGCTCAATGCAGACATTGATAATGAAAAAGTAAAGAACCTGTTGGGAAGTTTATATATGGAATTATTATTTCCCCATAATGATAAAGATACTTTTATGAGTGTGGAAGACAATAGAAATGTACCGCCTTCATTTGATAAGAAAATATAAAGGGATTTCTGGTTGATTTAGTACATACTCAAAGTAAGTGGAAAGAGGAAACCCGAAAGGGACATAAGACAGGACTATGTGAAAAGAAGGAAGGGCGGGATATGAATCAGGAGGAAATGATAGAAGATATTTTGAAACATCTGGACAGTGAGACACAGATGGGCGTGATGCGTATGAGCATCGAGATGAATGAGGATAAAAGCAGTAAGGGGGAAGTCTCCCATAAATGCTGCAATATGTATGGACGCCCGGCAACGGAGACCGTGGGGCTTCTGGACTGTTATACTGACAGGAATGCGGGAAGACCGGATAATGAGCATTGAAAAACGAAGCTGTGGGGAACTGGCAGTCTAAAATATGATGGATAATGGGGGAATTGTGTTTGGGGACAGACCATACTACTATTTTGAAAACGGTATTATGACGAAAAAGCTGCAAAAAGAGGTTTTATAATGGATATATTGGAAAAATTGAATGCCTATATCAGCACGGAGATGGATTATTGGGATTTTTCCGGCGTAATAAGAATTATACAGAATGGTACAACCATATTGGAAAACAGTCGGGGATATTCAAATATTGAGTTTGGCATAAAAAATAATATGACTACGAGGTTTTCGGTTGCTTCTGTTGCAAAACAATTTACTGCATTTGCCATTATGATACTATGGGATAAGGGATTATTGCAGCTTGACGAAAAAGCAAATCGGTATTTGCCTTCAAATATGCAGTTGCCTTCCGATATAACAGTTCATGATTTGTTGTCTCATACATCAGGATTACATAATAACTATAACTTTGAAGATGATTTTTATGTGGGTGAAGACAGGAAACCTTATAATAAAGAAATATTTTTTAGAAACTGGATTCTAAAGGAACCCATAAATAAACCGGGAGAAGAGTTTTGCTATAATAATTCCAATTACAATTTGCTGGCGTGGGTTATTGAGAATATTTCCGGACAGACTTATAACGAATTTTTAACGGAAAATATTTTTTCTAAGCTTGGAATGGACAGCTCTACATTTGATAATGGTCAGGCCATACTCCAAAACAAAGCCTGCAATTATATGCGTGATTACGGAATACTGGTTAAAGTACCATATACGAATAACTTGTATGGTATGGGAGCAGGAGCCCTTGTTACGAACTGCGATGACTTACAGAAATGGTATGAATGTCTTAAAAACAGGAAAATTTTATCAGAGCAGGCATATGAGATATATCTGACAGAAAACAAAAATCACTATTGCTACGGTTTAGAGAGGTATGATGAGGGAGGAAAAATCAAATATGCCCATGGGGGTGATTTCCTTGGAATATCTGCTTATACCCAATATTATTTTGATGAGGATATTTGTATTATCATTATCTCAAATACGGAATCATTGGACCAATATCGCTTTGGAAATGGGATTGCAACAATCCTTCACAATGGTGAGGCACATATTTCACATAGACCGGAGGAAATTTTGTTGTCGCCCAAAGAACTTCAGAAATATACAGGAACCTATCTTCCCGGCAAGATACATATAGAAGAAAAAAATGGAAAATTGTATCTGGTCCGTGTAAATCAAAATATTCATATTGAGTTGTATTGCGTGGGCAAAGATAGTTTCAAAAGACGATACGAAGAACAGCAAACAGTTCACAAATTAATTGCAGATGGCGATACAAAGCCTTCCGTATGGGGGTATAAACTGGTAAGTACACAATTTATATAAGCGTATTAAAAGAAATGTATGGAGAAATGAAAGTGATAATACCGTCCGCATGGATGCCTCCCAAGTAGATTTTCAGATTTTAGATGAGGATATCGATGGAATCATCTGCGTTATGATTGTGTGTGGTAATGGAACAACCTCCGGTCTGCATGGGTGGGAAGAAGGAACAAAGGGATAAGAAGCAGATGGACATACATAGGGATAGGGAGATATATGGTTAAGAAAAAAGATATATTTTTAGCAGTTGTAATAGGGATGGGTATCATGTGCCTGACAGGATGTGGAATTGGTTTTGTACCAAATTCCACGGAAGATGATATGTCTGATATGGACAATGTAGAGAACAGTACCACAGAGGCGGACACAGATACCGCCATGCCACCAGATAAAAGCCAAAGTGGGGCAGAGGAAGAACCGGAGCAGGATGAGTCAGAAAACGAAGCGGATACCACACCCAAACAGGTGCCGCAGTTACCCGGTACAGGCAGGGGACCTGCCGATTTCGTGCCGGAGGGCTGGGAGCTTCTGGACAGCGTGGAGCTGGATTTTAATGAGGACGGGGTGCCTGATTATGTAGGGGTGATGGAAGCAGTGTTGATAGACATGGGAGGATATTGGATGCGTCAGGATTATCCCCGGATTCTGTTTGCCATTGCCAGTAATGGAACCGATGGATACCGTCTGGATTTTCAGGACATTAATCTGATACGGACAAGCGAGGAAGGCGGTGTCTTTGGAGATCCTTATCTGCCGCTTACTGCAGAAGGGACATCTTTTACTACACATGCGTATGGCGGCAGTGCATGGAAATGGTCGGAGGACAATACATACACCTACCGAGGGGGCGTCTGGTGGCTGGCCGCAGACGAGGATACCTATGGATATGGTGATTATACCACATCTTATGGTAAGAGTGACTGGGAAAGCGGTGTGGGAATAAGGAAAAAGAAAAGCTCTGAGTTCATTGACATGGAAGAAAACTGGGAGGAGAATGAAACTGGATATGGGGAGGATTCCCAGGATGAGGAAGAGTACTGGGATATGGAATGGGAGATGTCCCTGGATGAGCCGCCCACACTGGAACAGGCCGGAAAACGCTGGTGGCTTGCACTGGACCGTGTGACGGACTGGGAAGTGGAGTCAGTTACATTTGTGGGGGACATGGAACTTACGGAGGATAAGGTAGTGCTTCCGGAGCAGGCATCATCATTTAGTTATTGCGACGAGGACTGTATGCTTTATACATTTTCGGATATGGACAAGGGGAAGTATTATCTTGCCATGTACCGCTGGCAGGACAGGGTATTATCCGTTCTGGCAGAAGAGGAGACAAGAATTGATAATTTTGAGCTGTATAAAGGAAAAATTTATTATGCTACCGAAATAGTGGAGAGTGTTACATTTTGCAGGACGGTGCAGGATGAGAAGAAACAGATAACCGAGGAGACTACTGTCGGAATCAGGCTCCACAGAATGGAACTGGATGGAAGCAGTACCGAAACGGTCTTTGAATACCGTTATCCGAAAGCCGGACAGGATATTATGGAAGGCTATATGCCGTATCTGTCGCTGATTACTGAAATCAGTGGGGATGAGATTGTTGCAGAGGTGTACATAGGTGATGAGCCCCATCCGGTTTACCGTATGGATACTGACGGCAGCAGGCAGAGGAAGATAGGGCAGATACCCAGGGAATGAGGCACAGAAACAAGCTGGCGTAAGGGAGACAGGAGAGTATTCATTATGGAAAAACGAAGAGAGATAAACAATAAAATAGTGGATTGGATTATAGACAGAGTAAAAAAGGAATATGCGGATGATATCAGTCTTGTACTAATATATGGTTCCTATATTAACGGTACTGCCAACAGCAAATCAGATGTTGACTGCTATTATATTCCCAGAACGGAGCGGGGATATCAAATGGCAGTAGATTTTATTATAGATGGTGTTGGGTATGATGTGTTTCCGATATCATGGGAAAGGGTTGGAGAAATTGCGGATTTACAAGAAGAACTGTCCCCGCTGGTCGGTGATGTCCAAATCATTTATTACCATGATGCAAGTGACTTAGAGCATTTTAAAGCCTTGCAGGAGAGATTGAAAAGGAATCTCTTAAATGAAGATTATGTTAAAAGAATAGCTGTAAAAAGATGTGAACAGGCAAACAGAATGTGTTCGCAGATTCGTGCAGGTCATAAATTATCAGATATCCGTAAACTGGCAGGAATGGTTATTATGACTCTTGCAGATGCAGTTGCGGTGTATAATCATGATTACTTTCATTTCGGACTAAAGAAACAGTATGAGGATTTACAAAATAATTTTCCTGATGTTCCATGTGAGATTGCAGATGAGTATAAAAATGTAGTGGAAGCAGGCGATGGGAATGATGTTATAGAGCATACGCTGAAAATGTTTAAAGCAGTATGCCAATACTTAAACATAACACTTGCCAGTGAAGAAGTAATCGTAGATGAGACTGTGGAAGTAAACACTGTAGATGGTTCCTGGCTTGCAGGCTTATATGAAGAAATCAGTTCTACCTTTAATA
>CAZRZM010000214.1:0-4656 GCA_964604575.1 uncultured Acetatifactor sp. | reverse complement strand
AAAAGGAATTGCGATTGATGGACAAAAGTTAAAAAAGGCAGCAGATTTACTTGGTCTTTGCAATGTTGTTTTTTTCTCGCCGGAGGATTTGGGAATTATCAAAAACGGACCTTCTGAGAGAAGAAGATTTGTAGATATGGAACTTTGTCAGATTGATAATTTTTATCTTTATAATCTCAATCACTATAACAAAATAATTAACCAGAGAAATAAACTTCTGAAAGACATGTATATGAATCCGGATTTAAAAGAAACATTAAATATCTGGGATATGCAGTTAGTTTCTTATGGCAGTAAAATTATTGAGCGAAGAAAAATTTTTGTGGAACAGCTCAATGAAATTATTTATGATATCCACAAAAAACTGTCCGGCGATAAGGAAGAAATTCATATCCAGTACGAGCCGGATGTGGAAATCGAAGATTTTGAAAGAAAAATAAAGTCCAGCCAGGACAGGGATATTAAATCAAAAATGACATCTGTGGGACCCCACAGAGATGATTTTTCTTTTAGAATCGGGGATATTGATATCCGCAAATTTGGTTCCCAGGGACAACAGAGAACTGCTGCGCTTTCTTTAAAATTATCAGAGATAGAACTGGTTAAGAAAGTGACAAAAGATACTCCTGTTTTGTTATTGGATGATGTTTTATCTGAACTGGACAACAGCAGGCAGAATTATTTATTAAACAGTATAGGTGATATACAGACTATTATTACCTGTACAGGTCTTGAGGAATTTGTAAATAACAGATTTGAGATAAACAGAGTATTTAAGGTATCTGGTGGAGAGGTCACTTGTGTAAGTAACGGTGATAAAAGTCAGCAAGAAAGTGTAGGTTAAATAATGAGTGAAGAAAGCATGAATAATACGGCTGTTGAACATGAATATGGAGCGGACCAGATTCAGATACTGGAAGGTCTTGAGGCAGTCCGTAAAAGACCTGGTATGTACATAGGTTCTACTTCTTCCAGAGGACTTCATCATCTGGTATATGAGATTGTGGATAATTCTGTTGATGAAGCGCTGGCAGGATTCTGTGATACCATTGATGTAACGATTAATGAAGATAACTCTGTCACTGTTGTGGATAACGGTCGTGGTATTCCTATCGGAATCAATCATAAAGCAGGTATTCCTGCGGTAGAAGTGGTATTTACCATTCTTCATGCAGGCGGTAAATTCGGCGGCGGAGGATACAAAGTGTCCGGCGGTCTGCACGGTGTAGGTGCATCCGTTGTAAATGCTTTGTCCAACTGGCTGGAGGTGGAAATCTGTCAGGGCGGTAAAATATATAAGCAGCGTTATGAAAAAGGTCATGTATGCTATGCTTTAAAGGAAATTGGAACATGCCCCGAAGAACATACCGGAACGAAGGTTACTTTCATGCCGGATGACACTATTTTTACAGAAACCAATGTTTATGATTTTGATATTTTGAAGAGAAGACTCCGTGAGATGGCTTTTCTGACAAAAGGTCTCCGTATTATATTAAGGGACAGCAGGCAGGAGGAAGTAATTGCCGATAATGAAAACAGTCAGATAAACGAGCTTTTAAATAGGGCTGAAGCTGATAAAATACAGCAGATGGAAGAAAAAAAAGCCGGCAGCAGTGAAGCATTAAATGACGAAATAAAGGATGATACACAATCTTTAGAAAATTTGGAATTTTCAGATGACAACCAGAAAACAAAAACGGGCGGAAAGATTGGAAAAAGCCACTATGTTACTCTGGAAAACGGTAACAGACAAAAAATAATCGAATTTTATTATGAAGGCGGTATCAAGGAATTTGTTGCTTACTTAAATAAAAGTAAGACACCTATTTATGAAAATATCCTTTATTTTGAAGGAGAAAAAAATAATGTTTATGTGGAAGTATCCTTCCAGCATAATGATTCTTATAACGAGAGTGTATTCAGTTTTGTAAATAATATTAATACACCGGAGGGTGGTACTCATCTTCAGGGATTCCGCAATGCCATCACAAAAACTTTTAATGATTATGCCAGAGGTGCAAAATTATTAAAAGATAATGAGCCTAATTTGTCCGGTGAAGATATCAGGGAAGGTCTGACAGCTATTGTTAGTGTGAAGATTGAGGACCCCCAGTTTGAAGGACAGACAAAGCAGAAATTAGGTAACAGCGAGGCAAGAGGAGCTGTTGACAGTATTGTCAGTGAACAGCTTACCTACTTTTTGGAACTGAATCCATCCGTTGCAAAATCTATCTGTGAAAAATCCATTCTTGCCCAGAGAGCAAGAGAAGCTGCCCGGAAGGCGAGAGATTTAACCAGAAGAAAAACGGCTCTGGAAGGAATGTCTCTTCCCGGAAAGCTTGCAGACTGTTCCGACAAAGACCCTAAAAACTGCGAAATTTATATCGTAGAGGGAGATTCCGCAGGCGGCAGCGCAAAGACTGCCCGTGCCAGGGCAACCCAGGCAATTCTGCCTCTCCGTGGTAAAATTTTAAACGTAGAGAAAGCAAGACTTGACAAAATATATGCAAATGCCGAGATTAAAGCCATGATTACCGCATTTGGTACAGGTATCCATGAAGATTTCGATATTACAAAGCTGCGCTATAACAAAATTATAATTATGACGGATGCGGACGTGGACGGCGCCCATATCAGTACTCTGCTGCTTACGTTCCTTTACCGTTTTATGCCGGATTTGATAAAAGAAGGCCATGTATATCTTGCGAAACCTCCTCTCTATAAGCTGGAGAAAAATAAAAAAGTCTGGTATGCTTACAGCGATGAAGAACTGGATAGTATTTTACAGGAAGTGGGACGCGACCAGAGCAACAAAATCCAGCGTTATAAAGGTCTTGGTGAGATGGATGCAGAACAGCTCTGGGAAACTACCATGGACCCTGAGAGAAGAATTTTACTGCGTGTCAATTACGATGAGGAAGTAGAAACTGAGCTGGATTTGACATTCACTACTCTGATGGGCGACAAGGTGGAACCCAGAAGAGAATTTATCGAAGAAAATGCCAAATTTGTCAAAAATCTGGATATTTAAAGGATATAACTGATTGGTAATTGTTCAGGGACTTTTAAACAATTACAGAATGTGAGGAAAAATGAAGGACGATATTTTTGATAACAATCAGGAAGTGGAGATTGATAAAATCCAGGAAGTAGATTTAAAGGAAAGAATGGAAACTTTCTACATAGATTATGCCATGAGTGTAATTGCTTCCCGTGCGCTTCCGGATGTCAGGGATGGTTTAAAGCCGGTACAGAGGCGTGTACTTTATTCCATGATTGAGTTAAATAACGGTCCTGACAAGCCGCACCGTAAGAGTGCCCGTATTGTCGGTGATACCATGGGTAAATATCATCCCCATGGTGACAGTTCTATTTATGGTGCGCTGGTAAATATGGCACAGGACTGGTCTACCAGATATCCCCTTGTGGACGGACATGGTAACTTTGGTTCCATGGACGGTGACGGCGCTGCAGCAATGCGTTACACAGAAGCAAGACTTTCCAAAATATCCATGGAGCTTCTGGCTGATATCAACAAAGACACTGTAGATTTTGTACCAAATTTTGATGATACGGAAAAGGAACCAGTAGTGCTTCCCAGCCGTTATCCGAATCTTCTGGTAAACGGTACTACCGGAATTGCTGTTGGTATGGCAACTAATATTCCTCCCCATAATCTCCGTGAGGTGGTAAATGCTGTTGTCAAAATTATTGATAATAAAATTGAGGAAAACAGGGTAACTTCCATTGAAGAGATACTGCCAATTGTAAAAGCGCCGGATTTTCCTACCGGTGGACTGATTCTTGGCACCAGAGGATGTGAGGAAGCATACCGTACCGGGCGCGGCAAAATAAGAGTGCGCGCAGTCACAAATATTGAAACACTTCCAAACGGTAAAAGTCAGATTGTTGCAACAGAACTGCCCTATATGGTAAATAAGGCAAATCTGATTGTTAAAATTGCAGAACTGGTTAAATTAAAGAAAATAGACGGAATTACCGATATCAGGGATGAGTCTAACAGAGAAGGTGTCAGAGTTGTTATCGAACTCAGAAGGGATGCCAACGCCAATGTTATTTTGAACCAGCTTTTTAAGCATACACAGCTTCAGGATACTTTTGGTGTTATTATGCTTGCGCTTGTAAATAATGAGCCAAAGGTAATGAATCTTCTGGATATGCTAAATTACTATTTGAAGCATCAGGAAGAGGTTGTCACCAGAAGAACCAAATATGATTTAAACAAAGCAGAAGAAAGAGACCACATCTTACAGGGTCTGTTAAAAGCTTTGGATTTCATTGATGAAGTAATATCTATCATCCGTGGAAGCCAGAATACACAGATTGCAAAAGAGAGGCTGATTGAACGGTTTGAACTCAGTGAAGCCCAGGCGCAGGCGATTGTTGATATGCGTCTCCGCGCTCTTACCGGTCTGGAAAGAGAAAAGCTGGAGAATGAACATAAAGAACTTTTGCAGAAAATTGCAGAATTAAAGGCAATTCTTGCAGATGAAAAAATTCTTCTGGGTGTAATCAAAGAAGAAATTATGGTAATTGCTGAAAAATTCGGTGATGACAGACGCAGCTCTATCGGATATGATGAATTTGATATTTCCATGGAAGATTTAATTCCCAGAGACAATACGGTTATTGCAA
>CAZRZM010000213.1:0-4734 GCA_964604575.1 uncultured Acetatifactor sp. | reverse complement strand
CGGCTTTGATATGTGTGAGGACTGCAACTGTTAGATTATATGGTATTTGTGAAAATGAGGGGCAGATGCTGTCTGCTCCTTTTTGGAGTGTAAAAGAGGACGTGCTTATAGGAAACGCATAGAAAATGATTTGAGAAGTTACAGTAATCTGAAAAATATGTAATCAAGAATGAAAAAGGAAAGAATATGGCAGAAAAATCAGTTGCAAAAGTGTGCAAAATTCTTTATTATTAAGCATATACCACATTAAGCAAAAAGGAGATTATAATGGGGCACAAAACAAAAAAAGCGGTACTCATGAAAGCTGTTTCGGAATTAAAAGAAACGGATTATTCCAAAGAACCGGAATTAAACCGCATTTACCAGCGGCTTGCAAACGGCAGAAGACAGTTTGCAGAAATTTTGGAGAAAAATATCAAGGCGGTTATGCAAATCAGTTCTCTTGATTTGACGATGCAGTATCAGACAGAAAGAATTGTAGATATCTCCAACAGTGTTGCGCGCGCGACAGAAACCATATTCGGCAGTTCTTCCGGTATGTCGGGCAATCAGCATGAGGAACTGACACATACGATTGTCAGGGCTTCGGAAGAGACGGCAGAGGTTTATAAGAAGATAGAAATCAGCCAGAGTGAGCTGACTAATATTAAAGACCTCTCCAGCCAGACGATAGAAGTTTCCATGGAGATGCAAAAGGATTTGGATTATTTGTTTCAGATTATTAATCATATGAACGATGTGATTGCCGGTATCAACTCCATCTCCATGCAGACAAACCTTCTGGCGTTAAATGCTTCCATTGAAGCAGCAAGGGCAGGAGTTGCCGGCAAAGGCTTTGCAGTTGTCGCCTACGAAATTCGTAGTCTTGCAGAAGAAACCCAGAAGATGACGGACAGCATGGGGGAATTTGTGGAAAGTATTAAAAATGCTTCCCAAAAAAGTGTTTCCAGTGCAACGAGCACAATCAGCGCCCTTGGTTCCATGACAGAAAAAATCGGAAATGTATGGGAGCTGAATAACGAAAACCAAAAACATATAGCCATGATTAACGAATCCATGGGTTCTATCTCCGCAGTCAGCGAAGAACTCAGCAGTTCCATGGCACAGATGGAAGAACAACTGCGCAGTAGTACAGAGTTTATGCAGAATGTCAGCCAGGATTTAAAAAAGGCAACCCAGCCTGTGGTGGAGATAGAAAAAACACTGGACGATACCGTAAGGCAGATGGGTTCCATGACGGATGATGCTTTCTTCCATCTGGAAAATCAGGAGTTTGCCCAATATGTGAGCAATGCTATCTCTGCCCACCGTTCATGGCTTGGCAATTTACAGAAGATAGCCCAGACGCATACCGTTATCCCGCTCCAGCTTGATTCTTCAAAATGCGGTTTCGGTCATTTTTACTATGCAATGACGCCGAAGATGCCTGAGATGCTCCCCATTTGGGAAGGTCTGGGCGCCAAACACAAGAGATTTCACAAATTCGGCGCCGATGTTGTCAACGCTATCAACAGCTCCGATTATTTCAGGGCAGAACAGCTATATCTGGATGCAGAGAAGTATTCAAAAGAATTGATTGCAGATTTGGAAAGGCTGCTTAGTCTTGCAGGCTGATATAAAACATAAATCCCTAAAACCGGGAGCAGGTGAAAATCTGCTCCTTTTTGTATGCCATCTAATCATATAATGAGTATTTTCCAGATATATTTCTATTATAAGTTAAGCAGGATGCTGGAGGGATTGGTTTGAATACAATAGCACTTTGGATAGAGCAGGTGGATGCGCTTGTCTGGGGACCATGGCTTTTGTTTTTACTTCTGGGTACAGGAATCTATTTAAATATCCGTATGCGTTTTTTACCGCTGAAAAATCTTAAGTATGCACTATATTGTGCAGTGGGCATGGAGGGAAAATTATTACATAAAAATAAGTCTGTATCAGACAAGGGACATGGAATATCCCCATTTGCATCGCTGACTACGGAGCTGGCAGCCACCATCGGAACCGGAAATATTGTGGGGGTTGCAACAGCAATGGTACTTGGCGGTCCCGGCGCATTGGTCTGGATGATGCTATCAGCATTGATAGGAATGGCAACCAAATTAGTGGAGAGCATGTTTTCTGTCAAATATAGGCGTATCAATGCAGAAGGGGAATATGTAGGGGGACCCATGTATACGCTGGAATCCGCGTTTCCCCTAAAAAGAATGGGGCGATTTCTGGCACTGGCATTTTCGCTCTTTGCGGTGCTGGCTTCCTTTGGAATGGGCAATATGACGCAGTCCAACTCCATAGCTTCCGCCATGAAAGAGAGTTTTCAGATTCCCGTGGCAAAAACAGGTCTGGTATTAACGATATTGACGATTCTGGTAGTGCTGGGAGGGATTCAGAGCATTGCAAAATTTACACAGATTCTGGTGCCCATTATGGGCGTCCTCTATATGGCGGGAACTTTTTTGGTGATAGGAAAGAATATCCAGAATGTACCTGCAGGAATCTGTCAGATGATATCCATGGCAATCAGTCCCCAGGCAATGGGCGGGGGGCTGGCAGGCAGCATTATGGTGTCAGCAAAAGAGGCTCTCCGCTTTGGTGTTTCCAGAGGTGTGTTTTCCAACGAGGCCGGACTGGGTGCGGCGGGAATCAGTGCCGCATGTGCAGAGACTACGGATTACCGCAAGCAGGGATATATCAGTATGACGGGTGTGTTTCTGGATACCATTGTGATTTGCTCTGTTACCGGGCTGGCACTGATGGCATCGGGTGTGCTCGGCACCATGGGGGAGAATGGGGAACTGCTTACAGGAACGGCTCTTGTGATTGCTGCATTTAAAACAGCACTGGGAGAGAAAGGGGCTTCTTTTATCAGTATCTGCATTGCGTTGTTTGCCTTTGCCACTATTGCAGGCTGGGCGTATCAGGGGGAAAAAGCTTTTGAATATCTGATGGGAAACAGCAAAAAACGTATGTACTATCGGTTTGCGTATGCGCTGGTTACTTTTGTGGGGGCGGTCTGTTCCCTGGAAGTAGTGTGGAATTTTTCTGATATCTGCAATGCTCTCATGGCAGTGCCCAATCTGATATGTGTGCTTGTATTATCCTCCCAGGCATGTAAGGAAATCATGGAATATGAAAGGGGAGCAGACACAGATTAATTTATGGTTGTGGGAAGCGGATGCACATGCTATACTTGGAAAAGACAAAAATTACTTATGGAGACAAGATGTTATGACACAGACCATTGAAAATTTTTTAAGATACGTAAAAATAGATACCCAGTCGGATGAGGAATCCCAGAGCAGCCCCAGCACTGGGAAACAGCACCGGCTTGCCGGGATGCTGTATGAGGAACTGGTACAGATGGGAGCAGACGAAGTATATTATGATAAGGAGCACTGCTACGTCTATGCTTCCGTTCCGGCGACAGAAGGTTTTGAGACGTCTCCGGTACTGGGATTTATAGCCCATATGGATACTTCTCCCGCCGTGACAGGCAAGGATGTGGAACCTGCCATTGTGGCAGATTATGACGGTAAGGATATTGTGCTGAATGCAGGGGAAAACATTGTGATGAAGACCGAAGATTTCCCGGAGCTGTTGAAATATAAGGGGCAGGATTTGATTGTGACAGACGGCACCACACTGCTGGGAGCAGATGATAAGGCGGGTGTGGCTGAGATTATGGCGATGGCAGAGTATCTGCTGACGCATCCGCTGTGTACCCACGGAAAAATCCGCATTGGTTTTACGCCGGACGAGGAGATTGGCGGTGGCGTGGACTATTTTGATGTGGAACGCTTTGGGGCAGATTATGCTTATACGGTGGACGGTGGAGCCATTGGAGAACTGGAGTATGAGAATTTCAATGCGGCGGGAGCTAAAGTTACGGTAAACGGCAGGAATGTACATCCCGGCTCTGCAAAGGGAAAAATGAAAAATGCCATTTTGATAGCCCAGGAATTTCAAAGCCTTTTACCGGTAAATGAGAATCCAATGTATACAGAAAAGTATGAGGGATTTTTTCATTTAGACAGCATTAAGGGAAATGTGGAGCAGGTGGTGGCAGATTACATTATCCGCGACCATGACAGAAAACTCTTTGAGCAGAAAAAGACTTTCTTTCTGCAATGCGCAGAGTTTTTAAATGAAAAATATGGTGCGGATACAATCTGCGTGGAGATGGCAGATTCTTATTACAATATGGGGGAGATATTAAAGCAGCATATACATCTGATTGACAATGCAAGAGAAGCAATGGAAGAGCTTGGCATTAAGCCTATAATTTCTCCTATCAGGGGAGGGACGGATGGAGCAAGACTTTCCTTTATGGGACTGCCTTGTCCCAATCTGTGCACCGGAGGGGAGAACTATCACAGCAGATTTGAGTTTGCCTGCATACAGTCCATGAACAAGGTGACTGAACTGTTGATAAAACTGGCGGAAAAATATGCTGCCATGAAGGAAACATAAAAGGAAGCTTCGCATCATAATAAAAAGATTTTGAACAAAAAAACGACGCCGCCCGACTGACTGCATGTACCCAGACCTTCGGCTGTCCGAACGTGTGAGTAAGCAGGATTCTGAAAAGCTTCTGGAAAGGAGAGAAAATTATTGCAAATTGAATATAGTAAAAATGCAGTAAAATATATTAATGCTGCTGACAAACCGACCAAGAAACGTCTGAAAGAATCTATTGAAAAAATCCCTTTTGGAGATATCAAAAAGTTGCAGGAA
>CAZRZM010000212.1:0-4797 GCA_964604575.1 uncultured Acetatifactor sp. | reverse complement strand
CCGGGTAGTAGTTACGAGAGTGCTGTATAGTGCGTCAGATATTAGCAGGAGATTATTAGAAAGCTAGGAAAAGTGTATAAAAACACTATAATTTTGTTTCCACCGAACCGAGAGGGTGGACGTACAGTAGTTTCTGGTCGTGTGGCTACGTTTATTGAGTAATCTGTAAAAAACTAAATTTTATGGGGCTCTCCGAGAAATCGGGAAGCCCTTTTTGAAATTTTGCAACAGTGAAAAAGTTGAAAGCGGTATCAAAAAATAGAGCTTTTGTAAAGTTTAGCAATTCTTCAGAAGAAATTCTCTGACATATTCATAGTATAGTGCAAATTTAATTATAGAAAGAGTGCTTCCGATGGTATATCCAAGTCCGAAAGAGGTCAAGGTGCTTTGGTTCCAATATTGTTGATTTATTTTAAAAAAATTTTAAGAATTTTATAAAAAAAATGATGTATTTTTTATGCTACAATTTCTTTAACATAAGGAAATGGAAGTGTAGTTACAAATGAGAAACGAAGTTGTTTTGGACCTGGCAGAGTTTTCCCGTGCAAAAAACAGAACGGTGCAGAGTGACAGAATTGCGGTGGGAAACAGAAGCAGGCGGAATAACAGAAGAATACCAGGCGGGCGCATACAAAACAGCAGGTCTGTGACACGAAGCAGAACTGTGTCAAATGGCAAAACGGCGCAAAACAGCAGGGAAGCGGTGTCGTCCGGGGAACGTCGGATAACGCGGCAGAGGCTGTGGGAACAAAAAAGGCAGAAAAGGCTTGCAAGACAAAGGATGGTAATGGTGGTGCTGCTGGGAGTGACCTGCGTCTGTTTCTTTTTCATGTTTATATTTTTTTTCAAAGAATCCGGCAGGGAAGATACAATAGGCAGCACTCTGATTCAGGAAGATGTGATTGGCGATGTTAAGAACATGACGGAGCATCCGGTCTGGACCGAAGATTTTCTGACAGTTAATGAGTATTCCAGACCGGGAACCCCTATTACGGAAGTCAAGGATATTTTTGTGCATTATACGGCGAATCCGAATACCGATGCGGTGAATAATAGGAGTTATTTTGAACAACTGAAGGATACTCATGAAAGAAGTGCCAGCGCTCATTTCATAATTGGCTATGGAGGTGATATCCTGCAGTGTATTCCCCTTGACGAAATGGCATATGCGGTAAAGACCAGGAATGAGGATTCTCTCTCCATTGAATGCTGCTATCACAATGAGGACGGCTCCTTTACGCAGGAAACTTATGATTCGCTGGTGGAGCTTCTGGCGTGGCTTGTGAACGAATATGACCTTACGACGGATAATATTCTGCGGCATTATGACTGTGGAGGTAAGAAATGTCCGCTTTATTATACGGAACATGAGGATGCCTGGGAACAGTTAAAGATGGATGTGGATAAGGTGCTGATGGATTTATAAGTTCATCCTGCACCCGCGTTTATGTAATAGGGATTTCGTTATAGTAATATTGCTACTGGCATAGTGTTAAAACTCAACTTACCTTTCAGATTGTATTATCCATTCATTGGTATCAAGATTTTTAACAGACTCGACGCCACCACTGCCCGATAAATAAATTCGATAATTTGTGCCATCCTCCGCAATCAAATTGATTGCCTGTTCTCCCTCAACTTCAATACTCTCAGCGCTTTGAATTTTACCTGCTCCAATTGTATTCAGGCAATTCAATATAAAGCGAATACTTCTGCTGTTCTCATCAACACTAATCGCCTCAGCTATCACAGTTCTATTTATTACATCTATTTCCATTTCTTCCTCATATTCATCCGCGGTATCGTCGTTATCCCACATGTTAGAATCTTCGCTTATTGGATAATCATGGTCTGTGGCATCTATAGACACCGGTCCATGATTCGCTTTTTCACTGCTGCATCCGCACACACAATGAAACATAATCAGGACAAGAATTATAACCAGTTTATTCATATTCGTCCTGCATAATGCAAGGACTCTCAATGATAACTTCATATCTATACCTCTCTGCTGATAAATCTGATTCCTGCATGTGCCGCGATGACCGGATAGCTGCCTCAAAGTATTGCTTGCCAGAACCGACAGCTCATTGCATCCGGTGGACATATTACGCCCTTTGGAATGCAATAGACTTCCTGGAAAGAGGTCAGACAATCCTATATTCTTTCGTTCTTTCTTTTGCAGTTTACTGTAAAAAAGCGTAGCATATTACCTCTGATAAATCAAGGCAAATATGGACAAAATCAAGGGTATGCTGAAAAGCTTGTTCTACATCATCAATTCTACACATTCCGACAGATTTGTCACAATCGTATCATTTCCCTCAATTACAAAATCGGCACCCTGTGCGGAAACAATTTTCCGGTTAACTACTCTTACAGAAAAAGGACAGTCTGCCATAGAAGTCAGCACCAGCTTATTTTCTTTGAGAAGAGCCGTAAGGGAAATTGCTTTTTCACCATTCATGTTATAAACAACGGTTTCTGCAGGACAGCTCTCTGTTAATTCGTACAAGCGGATTTCTGCGTGGTCGCCGTAATCATAATCGGGACAGTCGTCATGGGAGCCGAGCGCCAGGATAGAATTTTGTCTTACATACAGGGGAAGACTGAAATAGTCGTGGTGTTCTGTAATCCATCTGCCACCGGTTCGCACTTCGCTGGTGAGGAGATTCGTCCATTTACCCTCAGGGAGATAGTATTCCACCATCCCGTCCTCCCGGAAAATGGGAGCCACCAGAACAGAGTCGCCCAGCATATACTGGCGGTCCAGATAATGACAGGTTCTGTCCCCGGTAAATTCCAGAACCATGCTGCGCATGGTGGGAATGCCGGATTTGCTGGTATCCACGGCTGTCTTGTAAATATAAGGCATCAGCTTTGCTTTCAGGTGGGTGAAGAAACGCAGTACATCCACCGATTCCTCGTCATAAGCCCAGGGAACACGATAGGAGTTGCTTCCATGCAGTCGGCTGTGGGAAGAAAGTAATCCGAATGCCACCCATCTTTTATAGACATCTGCGGAAGAAGTGCTCTCAAATCCGCCGATATCATGTGCCCAGAATCCAAATCCTGACATCATCAGGGAGAGTCCGCCGCGCAGGCTTTCCTCCATGGATTCATAATTGGAATTGCAGTCGCCGCCCCAGTGCACGGGGAACTTCTGACCGCCTACCGTTGCAGAGCGCGCAAAGAGAACCGCATCCTGGATGCCACGCTTTTTTGCCAGAAGCTCATGCACCGTTTTATTGTAAAGATAGGTATAATAATTGTGCATTTTCATAGGGTCGGAGCCGTCATAGTAAACACAGTCTGTGGGAATGCGCTCGCCAAAATCTGTTTTGAAGCAGTCCACGCCCATATCCAGCAGCACTTCCAGTTTATCCTGATACCACCGGCAGGCAGCAGGATTGGTAAAATCCACCAGAGCCATTCCGGGCTGCCACATATCCCACTGCCATACATCCCCATTGGCACGTTTGAGAAAATAGCCTTTTTCCATACCTTCTCTGAAAAGAAGGGATTCCTGTCCGATATAGGGATTAATCCAGACACAGATATTTAACCCCTTTGCCTTGATTCTTGTAAGCATTCCTTCCGGGTCAGGGAAAACACGGCTGTCCCAGAGAAAGTCCGACCAATGAAATTCCTTCATCCAGAAGCAGTCAAAATGAAACGTGCGCAGCGGTATCTGTCTGTCCAGCATACCGTCTATAAAGCTCATAACCGTTTTTTCATCATAATTCGTGGTAAAGGAAGTGGAAAGCCACAGTCCGAAAGTCCAGGGTGCCGGAAGAGAGGGTTTTCCGGTAAGGTCAGTGTAGCGCACCAGCACATCTTTCATGGAAGGACCGTCCAAAAAAAAGTAATCCAGATAACCTCCCTTTACGCTGAAAGCAGATTTCGTAACCTGCTCCGTAGCTATTTCAAAGGAAACCTTTTCGGGATGGTTTACAAAAATTCCATATCCTTTGTTGGACAGATAAAAAGGGATATTTTTGTAAGACTGTTCTGTGCCTGTACCGCCGTCCTCGTTCCAGATATCCACAGACTGTCCGTTTCGGATGAAAGGAGAAAAACGTTCCCCCATACCATAGATTAATTCGCCTACGCCAATGCTTAACTGCTGGCGGATATAGGTATTCTCGTTGTCTCCCTTGTCGTAATAATCCCCGCGCCAGTCTGTTTTCACAAGTGCCAAATCGCGGAAGCCGCTGGTACTGATAATTTCATCATCCCGGCGGTATTCCATCGTCCAGTTTTCTTTATATAAATGCAGGGAGAGATTACCGTTTTTGACAACCAGCTTGTCCGGTAAGTCCTGGGTATCAAGGGGAAGCTCTTTTGTCAACTGCAAATCAAAAGAGGGAGATTTTGTGACAAATCCCATGTGATGCCATGTCTGTACACGCAGAATACCCTCCGCCGGAGAGGTAATGGCAATAGTTAAATTAATACCGCCCAGTGTGGCGCCTCTGTTTATGATGCGGTGGGTAGGTGCACAGATAGTCACCCTATTGTCTGTAATCTGATAGTCGTAAATCTGCTGGGGTGCAAAGCACTCGTGCCCCTCTTTTAACAACCAACAACCATTTTGAAATTTCATGCAAGTCCCTGCCTTCCTTTTGGATTCTTAACAAATATACCTTTATTATAGTATGGGATATTTTTAATAAAATAGATTAAATCATAAAATAAATGGATTATATTTATAAGACTTACATATCTATGATATACATATCCCTATAGATATCTTCCAGGCTGGAATTTCCGGTTACGATTTTCTCAATCCCCCCA